>CAKMZF010000026.1 GCA_929200405.1 uncultured Gammaproteobacteria bacterium
AAATGCCGGTATGTGAGTTTTCAGATGCTGTATTAACAGGGCTGGCACCTGATGGCGGACTAGTATTCCCTGAAAAGATATCTCCTATTAACTTAGATACCCTCAATAAATGGCGCGGTCTGTCTTATCAAGAGCTGGCGCTAGAGATTATCTCTATTTACGTCACTGATATAGATCATGAAGCGCTTAAAGAAATTATCGACCATGCTTACACGACAGAAAAATTTGGCAGTGAAGAGATAACACCGCTGACACGATTGCACGATGATCTTTATATTTTGGGATTATCAAACGGGCCGACATTGGCCTTTAAAGATGTGGCAATGCAGTTTCTCGGCGAGCTATTTAGTCATATTTTGCAAAAGCGCGATCAAGTGATGAATATTGTTGGTGCGACCTCTGGTGATACCGGCTCTGCGGCTGAATACGCTATGCAGGCAAAGCCAAATATCAATGTGTTTATGCTGTCACCACAAGGCCGCATGAGTGACTTTCAAAGAGCGCAGATGTACAGTCTAGATATTGATAATATCAACAATATTGCAGTAGAGGGGACTTTTGATGATTGTCAGGACATGGTTAAGGCAATTAATCAAGATGCTGAGTTTAAGGCAGGTTATTCACTGGGTGCGGTAAACTCAATTAATTGGGCGCGTATATTGGCGCAGGTAGTTTATTACTTTAAAGCCTATTTCTCGGTAACCACTGAGAATACCGAAAAAGTTTCGTTCTCGGTGCCTTCCGGAAACTTCGGCAATATTTTTGCGGGTTTTGTGGCCAAACGTATGGGCTTACCTGTTCATCAGTTAATTCTAGCGACGAACGAAAATAATGTTTTAGATGAGTTCTTTAAAACAGGAGTTTATCGTGTGCGTTCCTCAGAAGAGACTCATGCTACGAGTAGTCCGTCTATGGATATCAGCAAGGCCTCAAACTTTGAGCGCTTTGTCTATTTGCTATTAGATGAAGATGGTGAAAAAGTTTCAGCCCTTTGGGAGCAGCTGGCGCGCACAGGTTCTTTTGATCTTTCTGAGCACCCCCGTATGCTAGATAGAAGTTGGCACGGCATCTATAGTGGTACCAGTACCCATGAAGATAGAATGAGAACGATCAAGCAGATATATGAAACCTATAATGTGATGTTAGACCCGCACACAGCTGATGGTGTGAAAGTGGCGGCTGAGGTGGCAGATGATGGTTATAAGTTAATCTGCTTAGAAACAGCCTTGCCTGCGAAGTTTGGTGAGATTATAGAAGAGACATTAAGTTTATCACCTGATAGACCAGAGTCGATGAAAGATATAGAGTCTCTACCGCAGTTTGTAGATGAGATGCCCAAAGACGTGGCGCAGTTGAAAGAGTATATTCAGCAAAAGCTAATCTCTGCAACTGAATAGTTATTTCTCCTCGCGCAGCTAAAAAATCAAAAAAGCAGCACTATGTGCTGCTTTTTTGATTTAGTATTAAATAGTCTGTATAGCGAAGAGCAGACGTTGTAAGTCTTGCAGTCGTGATAAGCTGTGATCACCGTCTTTGATGAGTTCAACCCTAACGTTGGTAGTGCGAACCTTCTCGGCCATTGCAAGGCTGTTTTGCCAAGGTGCGATATCGTCTTGCATGCTATGCAGTAAATGGATGGGGCACCTAATATCTATGCTTTTCCTATCTAGCAAATTTAGACGTTTTGCGGCATCAAAGAACGACAGGCTCAGAGGTGATTGCTGATGAGTAGAGTTATAAGCATAATGCGGCAGCAATATCTCGCCTTGCTGTTGTAACGTTTGTAACTGTTCTTCTGATAAGTTAGCGTGAAGATACTTATCGATAAAATCGGGTGCAGTGGCGATTGAAATAATGCCAGAAACCAATTCCGGCTTTTGCAGGGCAATATGATAGGCTAGCCAACTTCCCATTGATGAGCCTATGATTAGCGCAGGTTCATCAAAGCAGTGTTGCAGTATTTGCAGTGCATCCTCTAGCCAATCTTGCAGGGTAAAGTCGGCAAAGTTGCCTGTTGATGAGCCGTGGCCGCGATAATCAAACCGACAATAATCCCAATCTTTAAATTCTGCCCATTGCGCCAGTTGACTGGCTTTTTTGCCATCCATAGAGGACTGAAAGCCGCTGAGAAATAGGATCCGCTTGGTGGCAGCTAGCGTGGTTGGTTTGCTATGGTGATAAGCAATTTGATGACCACTATTAGTGGTAAGTGTCTGATATTCGGTGGGCGTTAAATGCATAAAATATTGCGGCTTACTCTGATTAATGCAGCAGCTTGGCAGCTGTGCGGTAATAGCTTTTAGGCATTAGCAGCATTTTCCAGCGTGAGCCTCCCTTTTGCTGCCAGAGCATGGTGGTGCGTATCGCTGCTAATAATAATGCTCGTACTCTTGCGGCGGTCAAATCATTGCGTAAATAATTGTAGTCGCCTTGCACCATCACTCGGCGTTTCATTTCGCTAATCGTCTGTTGATACAATCCGTCTAAACGCTGAATATGGGTGTTATCCAACCAATCAAAACTGGCGTCTGGCTCCAGTTGTTGAAGTCGGCGACGAATTTTGTTTTGCATATCCTGATCTTTTTGCAGATCACGTTCAACTGCTTGTACCATTAACAGATATTGCAACTTATAGCGATTGTCTGATTGAAAAGAATTTTTCTCTGCGAGCTTTGCTAACGCTTGTAAACCGGGCTGGCAGTCATCAACTGAAATCACATCTTGGATGCTGTCTGGGGTAAACATATATAGCGCGCGAATTAGTGGCAGCGCATTTTCCGATACCCATTTTCCCTCGGTCCCCAATCTGTAAACTTCGGTGACTGCTTGATATGAGGCTGCAAGGGCTAAGGTCTGCTTTTCAATTGGGGTCATATGTTGTCTGATTATTATTTGAAATAATGGTGTGTTATAGAATTTATCCAAGCTATTCTGGCTGTTGTGCCGCAGCTATAATGCCGCCGCCCAGACAAATGTCGTTGTCATAGAGCACTAGATATTGCCCAGGCGTGATTGCACGCTGAGGTTGATCAAAGTCTACTTGAGCGCTGCCATTGCTGTGTAGCGTGACTTTGCAATCTTGATCCTGCTGACGATATCGGGTTTTGGCGGTTAGGCGCATTTTCTTGTTAACCCCATCTAATGGGGTGTCATTAATCCAATGTAGCGGCTCAGTTACCAGTCGTGGTGCAAAGAGGTTGGGATTATTGGTGCCCTGAACAACAACCAGTGTATTTGATTGCAATATTTTTTGGCTGACAAACCATGGTTCGCCACTACTGTCTTTGGAGCCACCAATACCTAGGCCATGACGTTGTCCAATGGTGTAATAAGCCAATCCCATATGCTCGCCAATTTTATCACCGTTTTTATTGACCATATTACCGGGTTGGGTCGGTAAGTGTTTGCGAATAAAATCGCGAAAATCTCTCTCACCAATAAAACAAATGCCTGTCGAGTCTTTTTTATCAAAGGTGACGAGGTTGTTTTTTTCGGCCAGCTCTCTAACCTCAGGCTTCGGTATTCCCCCAATAGGAAACAGTGCAGGATGTAACTGTTTCTGGGATAACCCGTGGAGGAAATAGGTTTGATCTTTATTATTATCAATGGCTTTTTTTAATAGTACTTTACCATCTGAAGTATGTTCTACCCGAGAGTAATGTCCGGTAGCCAACTTTTCCGCTCCAAGTGAGACGGCATAATCCAGAAAAGCGTTGAATTTGATTTCTGTGTTGCACAAGACATCGGGGTTTGGGGTGCGGCCTGCGGTTAGCTCTTGAAGAAAATAGCTGAAGACTCGTTCTTTATACTCATTGGCAAAATTGACGACATGCAGGGGAATGTTTAGAGTCTTAGCGATAGACTCGGCATCAGCTAAGTCTTCAGCAACAGTGCAAAAACCATCGTCTTCGGTTTCTTCCCAATTCTTCATAAAAACACCATGGACATCGTAGCCTTTCTCAAGCAGTAGTAGTGCTGCTACAGAAGAGTCAACACCGCCGGAGAGCCCAACGACAACACGTGTTTTTTTTGTGGTAATATTCATCTCATAAGTGTGGGGTTTTTTTGTCAAAACTCAAGTCAGTAAACCCAAGTCTAGCAGCCAGTCGCTTAGTGACTATAATTGCCTTCTGTTATCGGTGTACTATAATGCTACGCCTCTTTAACCTTTCATTAATTTTTTAGGCAAAATAGATATGACACAATCAAGTGCGCCTGACGTGGCAGTAGTAATGGGCTCTAAAAGTGATTGGGAGACCATGAAGTTAGCGACAGAAATATTAGCAGATCTTGGCGTTGCATTTCATGCCGAGGTAATATCGGCGCATCGCACACCTGATAAAATGATTGCTTTTGCAGAGACTGCGGCGGAGAGCGGCTATAAGGTTATTGTTGCTGGAGCAGGTGGTGCGGCACATTTGCCGGGTATGATTGCTGCAAAAACCAGATTGCCAGTTCTAGGAGTACCGGTGCAGAGCAAAGCGCTGAATGGCATGGACAGTTTGCTATCTATCGTGCAAATGCCTAGAGGTATTGCTGTAGGCACATTGGCGATTGGTCAAGCCGGGGCTTTTAACGCTGGGTTGATGGCGGCGCAAATAATAGCGTTGCAAAATAGCGAAATAGCACAAAAGCTGGAAAACTATAGACAGAAACAAACCGATACCGTATTGGATAATCCAAACCCAGCCCCATAATAGTTATTGAATAAATATTAAGTGCAAAACCGTTCAAAGACTTTTATATGAAACAGACAATATGGGTATTAGGTTCAGGTCAATTAGGAAGCATGCTCAAACAAGCGGGCAATCCGATAAATCTTGATGTTAAGCCAATTGGTATAGAGGCGGACAATGTGCCCGAGCTTGCTGCGGATGATATTGTTACCGCAGAGCAGGAATTGTGGCCTGACACAGCAGCGACCCAGGTGCTCTCTAGCCACAAACACTTTATCAACAGTGCTGTCTTCGGCAGATTGGCAGACAGATTGACTCAGAAGCAATTGTTAGATGAATTGCAGCTAGCTACCGCACCGTGGCAGCATGTTACCGCAGAAACTGAGGCGGCAGCACTGCACAAGAGTTACGGTGCTAGAGTATTGCTAAAGCGCAGAACGGGGGGCTATGATGGCAAAGGTCAGCACTGGTTAGATAATCAGAGTGACGAGCTATCAAAGCAAAATATTCCTGATGACTGGCGGGAGGCCGCTATTGCTGAGCAAGGTGTAGACTTTGATGAAGAAATTTCATTGGTGGCTGCCCGAGATAAGGCAGGACTGTTGTACTTTTACCCACTGGCTTTGAATCATCATGTCAATGGAGTGCTCACAGCTTCGGTATCTGGATTGGCAAGATTAATACAATATCAGCAGCAGGCAGAACAAATGTTGGGTGCGATCTTGACTGAGCTGGATTATGTTGGTGTGATGGCGATGGAGTGCTTCCGTGTTGGTGACCAGCTGTTGATTAATGAGTTAGCGCCGCGGGTGCATAATAGTGGTCATTGGTCACAAGCCGGTGCCAGTATAAATCAGTTTGAGGCGCATTTGCGCTGTATTGCTGGGCTGCCAATGACCCAGCCCGTAGCTAAGGCACAGACGGTAATGATTAATTTATTAGGAACCGACTGGAATCCGCAGTGGTTAGCAATACCTATTGCCGAGGTGTATTGGTATCGCAAGTCCACACGTCCCGGCCGTAAACTGGGACATATTAATTTATGCAATGCTTCAGAGCAGCTGTTGTCTGACTCGCTAGCACAACTGGAAGCGGCACTACCAGAGTGGTATTCAGCAGTGCTAAAATGGACGATGGAAGCTTTGTCACAAGGCAAGGCGTAGTTTGTCTATGACAATGTATGAAGTTTTGCCTTATATTAACAATCGATATTTATAGAGTTATCAAAGAAGTAGTCTATGTCATTAAGAGATCAATTATTAAAAGCTGGTGTTGTTACAGAAGACCAAGTGAAAGCCAGTGAACTTGCAGAAGAGAAAGCCAAACAAGCTCGTAAAGCAAAGTTCCAGCAGCGTAAAACGCAGGGAAAAAATGTTGGAGCAGATAAAAGAGCAACCAATGACACGCGCAAAAACAATAAGTCTGCAAGCGTTAAGGGTACGAATAAGTCTGCTCAAAAATCACCTGTTCACCAGAGCAATAAACCCAAAGTGCCGACTGGGCCAGCTAAGGCAGGAACACCTGCTAGAAAAGCACAGCTATTGGCTATTAAGCATTTAATTGCTCAGAACCGCCTTAATGATGATTCAGCCACAGAGGTTTATAACTTTGTATCTGCTAAAAAAATACGTAAAGTCAGAGTCACAGATAGCCAAACCAAACAGTTGGCAAATGGAGAATTGGCACTGATTCGAAACCCACAAGATAGTTTTGACTTCGTAATACTACCGATTGATATTGCTAAAGAAATCGCGCAGACTGAAACCAATGTTATGTTGGTATTAAATGATGGTTCCTTACCTGAGGATGAGGTGAGTGAGATAGAGATAGCAGCGCAATCAGAAGTTGTGTCAGTGCAGCCTGAGAGCTCACAACTTGCTAGCAGGGAGAAGAGTAGCAATGACAGTGCTGCTGAAAAAGAAAATACAGAGCAGCAGAGCTAATTGCTGACGGATGTCTCCCCAAAATTAATGAACGTAGAATCGAAATAGCGATAATCAAGTAGGCAGTAGAAATGAATAATACGAATAACAAAGACTTACAGCGAATGGAAATAGAAGCGGCAACGTTTCGTCGCTTGTTGGCGCATTTTCAAGCCAATCCAAATGTGCAAAATATCGATCTAATGAACTTGGCAGATTTTTGTAGAAACTGCCTGTCTAAATGGTATGTAGCTGAGGCTGAGAAATGCGGTGTCATGGTCGATTATGATCAGGCTCGTGAGTTGGTATATGGCATGCCCTATGAACAATATAAAGACCAGCATCAAAAGCCTGCGACTGCCGAGCAGATGGCGGCTTTTAACGCCAGAGAGCAAAAATAACGGTTCTGAAATTGGGTTATTGTATCGCTGGAATTAACAGATAGTAATTAGCCTACTTTACAGAATAAGCGCATAGTTTTAGAGACGAACAATCAGGCAACAGTCGTGACAATACCCACCCAACCCAATGCGAAAGAGCTTGTGAAATCGCAGCTAGAGACAGGGCAGGAGCAATTAGTTGATCGCTTCGGCCGTGTTGTTGATTATGTACGGTTATCGGTAACTGATCGCTGCGATCTTCGCTGTGTTTATTGCATGGCAGAGAAGATGACTTTCTTGCCAAAATCTCAAATACTCAGTCTTGAAGAAATTACCCAAATTGCTGCGGCATTCGTTTCCTTAGGCGTAAAGAAAATTCGCCTTACAGGCGGTGAGCCGTTGGTGCGATATGGCATTGATGAACTGGTTTCTCAAATAGGGCAGTTGGAAGGCATTCAAGACTTTACGATGACTACCAATGGTACTCAGTTACCTAAATATGCGCAGGCTCTGCGAGGCGCAGGCATGAATCGTATAAATATATCTTTGGATACGTTAAGAGCGGATCGTTTTAAAGCATTGTCTCGTATTGGTGAGATTGAAAAAGTCTTTGCAGGTATTAAGGCAGCGCAAAAAGTAGGTTTTGATAAAATCAAACTGAACGCGGTTATTTTAAAAGGCCACAATGATGATGAGATATTACCCCTAGTTCAGTATGCGATTGATGGTGGTATGGATATCTCATTTATCGAAGAAATGCCGCTCGGTGAAGTGGATTCACGTAGTCGATTTGATCAATATTGCTCAAGTGATGAAGTCAGAGAAATAATCTCTAAGCGATATAGCTTAGAACCTAGTCACTTAAATACTGGCGGTCCTTCAAAATACTGGTCAATAGTGAATACCAATACCAAAGTTGGTTTTATCTCGCCTCATAGTCATAATTTTTGTGATACATGTAATCGGGTGAGAGTAACTGTGGAAGGGCGATTGCTGCTGTGCTTAGGGCAAGAACATAGTATGGATCTGCGTGCGATAATACGCGAGCATCCTAATGATATCGAGATATTAAAGCAGGCATTGCGAGACAGCATGGCGATAAAACCTAAAGGGCATGATTTTAACCTGAGCGAGCAGCCAGTTTTGTTTCGCCATATGAGTGTTACCGGTGGTTGATTTACAGTGCATTTACACCTCAACATTCATTTTTAAACTTGTATAAAAACAGTGACGATCAAAACCACTTCGCATGTATCATCTCAGGGTTTAGATGACAATGCATTGCTGCGCTACAGTCGTCATATCATGTTACCGCAGATAGATATTCAGGGTCAGCAGCAACTATTCAACAAACACGCGTTGATTATTGGTCTTGGTGGCTTGGGTTCGCCTGTTAGCCAATATCTTGCAGCTGCTGGTGTTGGCAAGCTGACGCTGATGGACGATGATACGGTAGAACTAAGTAACTTACAGCGGCAAATAGTTCATTCTGAGTCTTCAATAGGGCTAAGTAAGGTAAGCTCTGCGCGGCAAAGTTTATTGCGGTTAAATTCCAATATCGAAATTGTTTCTATAGAGCGACGCTTTAATGCTACCGATGAGGCACTGTTGGCTGATATCGATGTGGTATTGGATTGCAGTGATAATTTGGCGACTCGCTATGCGATTAATCATGCCTGTGTGCAGCAGAAAACGCCGCTGATTATTGGTGCCGCTATTCAGTTTGAAGGGCAATTAACGATAGTGGATGCCAATGACGAAGCAGCGCCTTGCTATGCTTGTCTGCACAGAGGGCAACCAGTTTCAGAAATTCGCTGTGCAGAGATGGGCGTATTTTCACCACTGCTTGGGGTTATCGGCTCTATGCAGGCTGTCGAGGCATTGAAAATCCTCTTAGATTTACCGGTGGCATTGGGGCAGTTGCTGCTCTATGACGGACTAGCGACACAGAGTGTTTCAGGAGCAAATCAAGCAACGCCCAATAATCCCTTTGATGTTATACGCTATCGTCGTTGGCTGGATTGCCCTAGTTGCGCAAAACCGTAAACTTGCTATCATCTCAGTAGGCTTTTTGCTCACTTGTATCCAGTAGACGCTGGTATGTGACTATCCGAACCAAGGCTTGTAGTGACAACAAAACTGCATATCATTATAACGTAATAAACGCTCTAACTTATTAGAAAGTGTTTGACAGAGAAATAATATCTATGGACAAATTTAAGACCACTGAAGCGCTGCGAACAAAAGCAGAGCAGATGAAATCTCAACATATCAGAGAACTGTTTGAAGACGAGAATCGATTTACTGAGTTTTCAAGGCAGTTTGAGGGACTATTATTTGATTTTTCTAAATCAAAGGTGGATGCAGAGGTTCTGGATTTGTTGGAGTCTTTAGCAGGTGAGGCGAAGTTGCAGCAGGGAATTGCGGACTTATTTGCTGGCAAAGAGGTCAATAATACTGAGAATCGTCCGGCATTGCATATGGCGCTCAGAAGCGCAGAGCCTAGTTATCGGATAGATGGGGGCGAAGATGTCAAGCCACTAATATTGGCAGAGGAGCAGAAATTTGCAAAATTTGTTAATAATGTTCGCTCAGGTAAATGGAAAGGCCATACTGGAAAGCCAATTAAAACCATAGTTAATATTGGTATTGGTGGTTCAGACTTAGGTCCTAAGATGGTGTGCCAAGCCTTAAAACCCAACTCAAACCAGCAATTACGTATGCGCTTTATCAGTAGCATAGACGCCAATCATGTGTTTCCAATACTCACGGTCTGTGACCCAGAAACGACTTTGTTTATTGTTGAGAGCAAGACCTTTGGTACAGAAGAGACATTAACCAACGCCAACACCTGTCGTGGTTGGCTACTATCAAGCATGAGTAATGACGCCTCGGCAGTTGCCAAGCATTTTGTGGCGGTGACGACAAACATTGAAAAAGCCCGTGCTTTTGGTATTGATCCCAGAAATATGTTTGGGTTTTGGGATTGGGTTGGTGGACGTTATTCGGTGTGGTCTGCTATTGGCTTGCCGATTGCACTGTCTCTGGGAATGGAGCAGTTCAAAGAGTTTCAAGCTGGTGCCGCGGCAATGGATAGCCATTTTAAAACAGCACCAATTAAAAAAAATCTACCAGCATTATTAGGGTTGCTGGGGGTTTGGAACCAGAATTTTTTAGAGTATAAGACTCATGCTATTTTGCCATATGATGAATATCTGCGTTGGTTTCCTGACTATTTGCAGCAGTTAGAAATGGAAAGCAATGGCAAGTCTGTCAATAAAGGTGGTCAACCCATAGACTATAAAACTTGTCCTATACTTTGGGGTGGTCAAGGCAATAATGGTCAGCATGCGTTCTATCAATTGCTGCATCAAGGTACAAGATATGTTTTTCATGAGTTTTTTGCTCCAGTAGAGGCGACAAATCCAATGGGGGATCATCACCTCAAACTATTAGCAAATTGTCTAGCACAGTCCGAGGCTTTGATGAAAGGCCGTACTGCTGAGGAAGCTAGAGAGGCAATGAAGGCAGAGGGCTTAAGCGACTCAGAAATAGAGCGTTTAGTACCGTTTAGAAGCTTTGCGGGGGATAAGCCTAGCCATACTTTCCTCTATAAGGAACTAACTCCAAGGTTGCTCGGTAGTCTGATCGCTTTATATGAGCACAAAACATTCACACAGGGTTGGATTTGGGATATTAATAGCTTTGATCAATGGGGTGTTGAACTCGGTAAGCAGATGTGTAAAAGGCTCCAACCAATACTGAGTGGCGATGTATCAGCGGATAATCTTGATGCCTCAACCAAGGGCTTAATCAACTACACGTTGGAGAATCGAGATTAATAGCGTACACAAACCCTGCGATGAGGTTATTCCAAATACTATTGTTAGTGATGATGTTGAGGTTCAGTCGGTCACTATTACAGAGCTGGATTGCCGCCCACCCTTAGGTGCGCTCTATGGTATGGTACCTGCTAATCAATCATTTTGGGTGTTTGGCTATGGCTCGTTGATGTGGCGTACAGGTTTTCCTTACACCAAAAAAGCGCGGGTTAAGCTGCTGGGTTATCACCGAGCCTTATGTATTGAGTCATGGCACCATAGAGGCACTAGAGATATGCCTGGAGTGGTGTTTGGGCTTGATGAAGGTGGTATGTGTGAGGGACTAGCGTTTTTGGTTGAACCTGAGCATCGCGCGGAGGTGCTAAGTTACCTTTATGATCGAGAGCTAATCAGTTATTGTTATCAGCCAATGCGCCTACCAATGCAGTTTGAGAGCGGTGAGCAGTGCTTTGCTCTAAGTTTTGTTGCGAACCCTCAGGACCAGCAATATCTAGCACCTAAACCGATTAATGAATTGGTTGATATTATTAATCGAGCTAGAGGGCAAAGCGGAGCAAACCGAGATTACGTCTGTAACACATGGTCGCATTTGCAAGACATCGGTATCTCAGACTGTTGGTTAGAGGAAATTGTGAACGAGGTAGAGAAGCAGCAATCTAGAGCTCTGGAATCAGAGGCTTAATGAAATAATCTCTAACTTGATAATGCCAAGGTCAAGATGTTTAGTAGAGAGTTTGTCCCAAAATACCCCAATTAATGGCAGTTTTAATTATTAATTTCTAAATGATGGGTATTAACGAATACTCAAGCTTATAATATTAGCAACACTGCCAAAGAACGCAGCCAAAGCCAGTCAATTACCTATCTTAGAGAGCTTAATACTAGATGATATGATCGAACTCTTCAGTAAAAGCTCGAAATTTTAGCTCTATCCGGTTTAATTTCTTTAGAAAATCAGCTAATTAAATGGTTACTATGATAGAAAGAATATTGCCTCTCAGTATTTGCTGTTGTTAAATTAACAGTGTTGTTAATTGAAATCAACTAACAACAAAGTCAATAAAGGTACTCGGTAGACTATACTTTAACCAACCAACCTTTATCATCGCTAGCTTTTCCCCATTGAATATTATTGAGCTTTTCACGCAAGGCTAAGGTTAACTTTCCAGCTTTACCATTGCCAACGGTATAACTCTGGTCATTATGAAGTAGGGTGCCCACAGGTGCTAGCACAGCAGCGGTGCCTGAAAGTGCTGCTTCGGCATCTGATTTTTGGGCGCGTTCTACCAATTCCTCAATTGATAATTCGCGTTCTGAAACAGTTAATCCCATGTCTTTGGCTAGCATTAGGATAGAGTCACGAGTGACACCGTGTAAGAAAGACTCATCTAATGGCTTGGTGACCAACTCATTGTTTTCAATCAGCAGAAAGTTGGCAGCACCAGTCTCCTGTACTAGACCGTCTGGGCAGAACAATACTTGGTCTGCACTATGGGACTCACGAGCTTTTAAAATAGGTTGCAATGCACTAGCGTAGTTGCCGCCGCTCTTAATCATGCCATTATGTGGTGCGCAACGCATGGCGTTTTCTGCAAGCAATAAGCGCAGTGTAGAGTTGCTACCCGAAAAATAGTCGCCTACCGGTGATAGCAATATATATAAAGCAGAGGTGCTAGAAGGCGCAGCGGCTTTGCCTATTGCAGGTTCTGTGCCGATGTGAGTCGGGCGGATATACATAGAACCCGGCGGCTCCGGTACCTCGCTGGCAAACTTACGCACCACATCCAAAATCATTTGGGTGACAGTTTCTGTCTGCATCGCTGGTAACCCCAGTAACTCACTGCTGTGCTGAAAGCGAGCGATATTTTTATCCATGCGGAAAATATGTATACTGTCATCATCATGGCGAAAGGCTTTAAGCCCTTCAAAGCAGGTGCTGGCATAGTGTAATACATGTGCGCCAGGGTGCATTGGTATGCTATCGCTAGCGACCATTTGTGGTGTACTCCAGCCATTGCCATCAAACCATGTAATTGCCATCTCAGGCATGAAAACTGTACCGAATGCGCCAGCCATGATAAATCCTTTAAACTTGGTGTATATATTCTATTCTTAATGTTGGTATTTTAAAAATATCAGCATTTTACTTATATAAATTTCTAGGTAAATCTATAGTTCCCTCAGAGCTTTTACTTTAGGAGCTTTCCGTGAGGGAATAAATCGCTGTTCCATTATATGGCACACGATTCCGAATATATGACCCCCAGATTGCCTAGCTCGCTCGTAGCATAACGATAATGTCGTTCTTGAGTGATTTCTAAAGCGACGGAGCGTGACGTTACTGGATAATTTGTAACGAAATTTTACGAAATATAATGGTTTCTATTGGCTAGAGTAAAGTCTTTGAGAAAATCACTGAGTCTTTTGTCTTGGCACCATGCGACAGAAAATCTCACCCATGGTGAGATCTCTTGACTCACGCTAAAGTGGTGGCCGCACATAATGTTAAGACCGTGTTCCTTGGCTGCTTCACTAATGACTCTACTGTCTTCTATATAAGGAAATCTAGCCCATAAATACATGCCAAATTCTGGTTTGTTAAATAAGATAAGACCATTGGCAGTGAGCATTTGTTCCGACTGCTCTTTGGCAGTCTGCAATAAGTCGATCAAATGATCGACATGCTTTCGATAGCTACCCTCAGCGAGCAATTCATATAGCAGTTTTTCTGAGAATTCGCTAGCTCTGCCGCCAAAGGCTTTGGTGGTTAAGATTGTCTCAATTAAAGGCTTGGGGACTATCATATAACCTAGGCGAAGTTTACCGGAGATGGTTTTGCTGTAAGAGTTGATATAAATTACGCGATTTATTTGGTCTAAAGTAGCAAGACGCATGGCATTTGACACTGCGGCATTGCTGTGAAATACACCGTAGATATCGTCTTCTATAATCCAAAAATTATATTTTTCGGCCAGACCTAATATCTTGTGAATAACTGCAGGGGAGAGTGTAACTGAGGTAGGGCTTTGGCAAACAGCAGAGGTTATCAGTAACTTTGGCTTTTGTGTTTTAATAAGCTGCTCAAGAATCTCAAGGTCAGGACCATCCACAGACCAAGGAACTCCAAAGTGTTTATTATCGAGATTATTCAGGAGCCGGTCGATCATATAATAACCAGGATCATCTATTAGCACGCAATCATCTGGCTTTAGCAAGCTGCGGCAGATAGTGTCTATTGCTGGTAAAGCGCCACTGGTTGTGAGTATTTGCTCAATATCTGTGGAGACCACACCAATGCTATGTAGGCGTTGTTGTATGGCTTTTCTGAGGGGAATATAGCCACTGATATTAGAGTAGCCTTCATAGAAGTTATCAATATCGTTTCTACCGACCTTGCGAATGTATTTTTCGATTTCTAAGGTTTTCAACCAAGCCGCAGGTAAGTGTCCACTACATGGGTCAAACAATTCGGTGGCACCATCTGCCTTGGCGGTGTTTTTTTGACTAATAATTCGGGTTTCATCGAACAATAGCTGTATGGTTGATTTACTGGCGATATAAAAGCCTGAGCCTCTACGAGAAACAAGATAGCCGCTAGCAACCAGACGGTCGTAAACCTGCACCACAGTGAAGCGACTAATATTGTTTTGCATCGCAAAATCACGGATTGATGGCAATTTAGTACCAGCTGTTAATTGATCTGAGATAATTAAATCGGTTAGTTTTTTAACAAATGTGTTGGTAAGTGTATCGGTTTTGTCACCATGCCAATCTAGTTTTAGTTCCATGTCAGTACTCTATGATTATAGTGCGTAATATCGCCTGTTTAATGCTATATTAAGTATTTGTAAGGACTATGTACAGTTATATCCTCTAACTCTCAAAACAGATAGAGGTGCTCGATGAAATTGTCAGAACTTAAAACAGTACAATTCTCCATAAAAAATTGCATTGCGTTTTTACAGCACTGCCGGGCGGTAAAGAAACAGCGTCAGCAATTACAATCTTTAACAGCCGAACAGCTTGATGATATTGGTTTAACTGAGGCTGTAGTCGAGACCGAGTGTCAAAAAGGTTTTTTTGACATCACCATGACTGGTGAGCAGATGAATTGTGGTACTGTAGGCAAAGAACGTATACAGACCACATAAATCAAACCTTAGTAAAAAACTCAGAGCGAGCCATCGTTCTGAAGATTGTTGATGGCTTCTCAAAAATTAACTCTGATAGAAAGAGAAGAGAATTGAATGAATACCACTGCTTTATTCGCTAGTATTGCTTATTGGATATCTTTTGGTTTTAGCCCCGGGCCTTTTTGGGCGGCGTGGATGACGCACCATGCTCAAGAGGGTTCACTTGCCGTCTACAAACAATACATTCCCTACCTGCTGGGGGTATTTTGTGTTCAGTGCTTTTTGTTGGCACTTATGGTGCAGTTTTTTGGTCAGATTAATGCCAACTTACTGGTGCCTTTGTATTTCATTGGAGGCGGTTATATCATTTATTTTGGAATCCGCTCTTTTAAAGCTGCTATTGCCAGTAAAAAAGTGGATTTTGGCTTTAAGCAAATGGCGATCTTAGGGTTGACCAATCCTAAGGTTTATTTGACTGTTCCTATTGGTTCGCTTTCGGCAAATTATTTTGAAGTAAATGCGATCTGGAATAGCGCGTTTTTTGCTTTTATTATCGCCGCACCAGTTGTGCTATCTGGCTCTTTGTTCTATGTATTGCTTGCCAAGCTGTCAACCAAAATGCTAATGGATAAAGTGAAGTACTTTACCTCAGGTCTGCTACTTGTTTATGGGTTGTATCTATGGTTTGAAGGTTTGACTAAACTTTATCAGATTTTTAGTGGTTGATTAGGTGATGCTGCTTATCCACATTGCTAATTACAGCTGGATTAGCAATGCGGTAGTCGAGCTTTGTGATGGCTGGTCAATAGGATTTATTAAGCCGTCTTTGGGTAACCCAGATCAATTAACGCTGTCGCCACTTCATCTAATATTGCTGGATCATCTATAGTTGCTGGTGTTTTAAATGTCTCGCCATTGGCTATCTTCTTCATAATTCCTCGAAGTATTTTTCCAGATCGAGTCTTTGGCAGCCGGTTAACAATCGCAACCTGCTTAAAGGCGGCAACAGGGCCTATTTGGTCACGAGCTCGTTGTATGATTTCAGTCAATATCTTATCTTCACTGTCAGTCACACCGGTTTTTAATATCACAAGACCAAGCGGAAGCTCACCTTTGAGTTGATCGATAACCCCAAATACAGCGCATTCAGCCACGGCGGGGTGTGAAGAGAGCACCTCTTCTATAGCCCCTGTAGAGAGCCTATGACCAGCGACATTGATCACGTCATCAATTCGCCCCATTACCCAGACATATCCATCATTGTCGATATATCCGGAATCGCCACTGAGATAATAGCCCGGAAAAGTTGCCATATAAGATTCATGGAAGCGTTCGGCATTTTGCCATAGCGTTGAAAAACACGACGGTGGCAGGGGTAGTTTGACAACGATATTACCCATTTCACCAGTGGCTTTTATATCGCCTTCATCATCAAGTATCTGCACATTATAACCGGGCATAGGAAGTCCAGCAGAGCCGTGTTTTATCTGTTGTGGCTCTATCCCCATGGGGTTGCCGGCAATTGCCCATGCAGTTTCAGTTTGCCACCAGTGGTCTATGACTGGAATGCTTAGTAATTTTTCTGCCCATGCCAGTGTGTCTGGGTCTGAGCGCTCGCCAGCAAGAAATAAATTTTGCAATGAGCTGGTGTCGTATTGTGAGAGAAAGCTGCCTTCGGGGTCCTCTTTCTTGATAGCGCGAATGGCTGTAGGTGCTGTAAATAATGTTTTGACTTGATGATCATTGACCACACGCCAAAAAGCACCTGCATCAGGTGTGCTGACAGGCTTGCCTTCATAAATAAGCGTAGTACAGCCTGCGATAAGTGGAGCATAGCAAATGTAGCTATGACCAACAACCCAGCCGATATCTGAAGCAGCCCAATAGACATCTCCAGGTTTATTGTTATAAATATTAGTCATGCTCCATTGCATTGCTACGGCATGGCCACCATTGTCTCTAACCACGCCTCTTGGCTGACCGGTTGTACCAGATGTGTAGAGTATATAGAGCGGATCGGTTGCCGCCACGGGAGTACAGTCGACAGGTTCAGCTAAGGAGATTGCCTCATTCCAGTCGATATCTTGCTGATGCAACTCATTAAGTTTTGCAAAATGCTGTGGTCTCTGCAAGATAATACATTTGTCTACCTGATGTGAGGCGAGGTCAAGCGCCTCATCTAATAGCGGTTTGTAGTGAATTTGCCGATTAACTTCAATGCCACAGGAGGCGGATAGAATCACTTTAGGTTTGGCATCATCAATTCGGGTGGCAAGCTCATTTGCCGCAAAGCCACCGAACACAACGGAGTGAACGGCACCGAGACGAGCGCAGGAGAGCATGGCAACCAAGGCTTCTGGCACCATGGGCATATAGATGATGACGCGATCACCTTTTTTCACACCCTGTGCCAATAAAGCTCCTGCGAACTCGGCGGTGAGTCGTTGTAGTTCAGCATAGCTGATCTTGCGTACAGTTTGGGTAACAGGGCTGTCATAAATAATTGCCGCTTGCGCGCCTCTGCCAGCTTTAACATGGCGATCTACGGCGTTATAGCAGGTGTTCATTTGACCACCGCTAAACCAACGTCCTGATGCCTGATATTCGGTTTCTAGCGTTTTATCAAAAGGTTTATACCAATCTATATTTTCAGCTGCTAGCTGCCAAAATTGTTCAGGATTGTTGACTGACTGCTCAAAGAGCGTTTGATATTTTGACATGATAATCCTCTCCTAGGCTAAGGTGTTCTCGGCCTTTCATGCTCTTTACGGTGTTTTTATCGCTATTGTATAATGTTTATTAGGCATGCTCGCTTGACTGTGTTATCTCAGGCATAGCAGCGAGCTTACAAAACTCATACTAGAGTGCAATAGACAAGACTATTGCGCTCTCTTGGCAATGAGATCATCTACTACTGTTGGATCGGCTAAAGTAGAGGTGTCACCTAAATTATCAAGCTCATTGGCAGCGACTTTACGCAGAATACGGCGCATGATTTTGCCTGATCTAGTCTTTGGCAGCCCCGGCGCCCATTGAATAACATCCGGTGTTGCAATAGGGCCAATTTCCTTTCGCACGTGCTGCACCAGTTCTTTTTTAAGCTTATCTGTGCCTTCAACACCTGCCATTAGAGTTACATAACAATAGATGCCCTGACCTTTGATATCATGCGGATAACCGACTACAGCAGACTCCGCAACATCACTATGTAGTACCAGTGCAGACTCAACTTCTGCGGTGCCCATTCTGTGGCCTGAGACATTGATAACATCATCAACTCGACCGGTGATCCAGTAATAGCCGTCCTCGTCACGTCTAGCGCCATCGCCAGTGAAGTAATAGCCTTTGTACATAGAGAAATAGGCGTCATAGAATCTTTCGTGGTTGCTATATAGGGTGCGCATTTGACCCGGCCAAGGTTCTTTCATGGCAAGGTTGCCCTCAGTGGCGCCTTCTAGCTCGTTTCCATCGTTGTCGAGTAAAACTGGGCGAATACCAAAGAACGGTAGTGTTGCTGAACCGGGTTTAAGGTCGGTTGCACCCGGTAAAGGGGTGATTAAAATACCGCCAGTTTCGGTCTGCCACCATGTGTCCACGATGGGACAACGAGAGTCTCCAACGACTTTGTGATACCACTCCCATGCCTCTGGATTTATGGGTTCACCAACTGAGCCTAATACTCGTAAACTGGTGCGTTTAGTGCGCTTGACAGGCTCATCACCGTCACGCATTAATGCGCGGATGGCGGTAGGAGCGGTGTAGAAAATAGAGACGTCATGCTTGTCACAGACTTCCCAAAATCTGGACGTGGTAGGGTAGTTAGGGACTCCCTCAAACATTAAGGTTGTGGCGCCATTGGTGAGTGGTCCGTAGAGAATATAGCTATGCCCAGTGATCCAACCTACATCGGCAGTACACCAATAGACTTCACCATCTTGATAATCAAATACATATCTGTGGGTCATGGCAGCATAAAGGTTATAGCCACCAGTAGTGTGTAGTACGCCTTTTGGGGTGCCTGTAGAGCCAGAGGTGTAGAGGATAAAGAGCGGGTCTTCAGCATCCATGATCTCGGCAGGACAGTTGCTGCTAGCGCTGCTGATGGCATCGTGGTACCAGATATCGCGTGAGTCTACCCAGTTTACCTCGCCTTTTGTGCGCTCAACGGTAAATACAGTTTTTACCGAAGGAGCCTGCTCAAGCGCCATATCAACATTGGCTTTTAGTGGAATGGTTTTGCCACCGCGCAAACCTTCATCTGCAGTAATGACTGCTATACAGCTGCTGTCGTTGATGCGATCTTTGAGTGCCTCTGGTGAGAAACCACCAAATACGACGGAGTGAATAGCACCAATTCTGGCACAGGCAAGCATAGCAACAGCCGCTTCTGGGATCATTGGCATATATATACAAACTCTATCGCCTTTCTGAACCCCACGGGCTTTCATGGCATTTGAGAATCGACAGACTTCATCGTGCAATTCACGATAAGTGATCTTCTTGTCTTCATTTGGACTATCGCCTTCCCAGATGATAGCGATTTGGTCGCCACGCGTTTCTAAATGACGGTCTAGGCAATTATGAGTGATATTAAGCTTACCGCCTTCAAACCATTTAATTTCCGGCTTGGTGTAGTCAAAATTCCTGACTGTGTGAAATGGCTCAAACCAGTCTAAGTTTTCTTTGGCTTGCTCTGCCCAAAAGGCTTCAGGGTCTTCGATAGAGCGTTGATACATTTCCTGGTACTGCGCCTTATTTATATTGGCGTTGGCAGCAATCTCAGGGGCGACTGTGTAAATTTTAGAATCTGACATTAAGTTTACTCCTCATAATGTAAGTCGGATATTAGCGGTTTGAGCGCTTTTTTGCTATACAACCTTGGTCGTAGAATTCGTTCTCTCTCAATAGTTATTTGCCAGTATAATACTCTTACCCCGCTAGTACGGCAGGGTTGGCAATTATGTTGCGCAAAGTAGAGAGAGAGATATCTTTTGCTAAATAAATAAAATCACGGATGTATTCTTTGTCTAAACTTTGCCGCTGGACGGCAGCATAAAGTGTGCTGGTTACCCCTTCTATACCAAGTTTTTTCTCTTGAACGTAGCCAGGTTCTGTAAACTCGATGGCAGCCCAACTGGGCAAGGCAAACAATCCGCGACCGCTGGCCACCAGTTGTATGCTCATCATAGTTAGCTCAACTTGTCGAATATGCAGTGGTTCAACCCCAGCGGGTGAGAGAAATAACCGAAACACATCCATGCGATTGCGACTCACGGGGTAGGTGATGAGGGTTTCATTGTAAAAATCTTCGGCCTCAAAATAAGGCTTATTACTAAGTGGGTGATCATTTGGAGCAGTGACAACACATTGGTAATCAAATAGTGGTATATATTCGATATTAGCCAAGGGCACGGGATCAGAGGTCACCACTAAATCAATGTCTTGATCGACCAATGCTTGCATAGTATCAAAGCGATCACCACCGGCAATATCCAGTTCGATCTCTGACCACTGTTGACGATACTGGTTGAGGGTTGGCATCAACCACTGATAGCAGGAATGACATTCAATACCGATTCTTAAACGGCCAATATTACCCCTGAGCATGGAGTGGATATCCTCATCTAAGCGTTGTAAGCGTGGCAATATTTCATCAGCGCTACGCTGTATTTTGGTACCAATATTGGTTAGCTTCAGAGGTTTGCTAGGCCGAACTACGACCGGTGATTCTATTTTGCTCTCTAATGTTTTTAGCTGATGTGAGAGCGCTGATTGTGTGGTGCTTAGTCTGCTCGCTGCTTCTACTAAGGTCTCAGCATTGGCTAGGGCATTGATGAGTTCTAAGTCTTTTGATGTGAGCATGCAGGTCTTAATATGTTTGGTTTCAATAAATTTATAGTACCACATGAATATAATTCAAGTAAAAGTTGAATTATATGAAATTTACTTTATTCAGGAGGTGTCAATAATGAGATTCATATTTGAGATGTCGCTATTTGTTTTTTCTATGCCCTGATTCGCTAAGGGAAGGAGAAAATTATGTTGATAGCAGTAAATTAACTTTGACCTGAGATATAAACCATGAAAATAGAGTTTCCAAATCCATTAAATTTTAGCTATGAATTTTTTCCACCTAAGGCGGGACAATCAGTCAAACAATTTTGGCAGGCAATTGAATCAATAGAAGCCAATGAGGCAATACCCGATGCCAAGTTTTATTCGATTACCTATGCCGCTTTAGGCGCAGATAGAACCCGCAGTATAGAGACTGTGTTAGATTGCCAAAAGCGAGTGAAGAGCCCGATAGCTGCTCATATTACCGCTGCAGGACAAAGCAGGCAGGAGGTGTTAGAAACCTTACGTTGTTGGCATCAGCAGGGCGTGAAGCGATTGGTGATATTGCGTGGTGACAGTGAGCCGCATCCGCAGGGCTTTGAAGATGCTATTGCGCTGATTAAGGCTGCGAAAACAGTTGCTAATTTTGATATTAGCGTAGCAGCTTATCCTGAGGTGCACCCAAAAGCCAAAAGCTTAGAGACGGATATTGATGTTTTAGAAGCTAAGTTAGATGCTGGTGCTAAGCGTGCGATATCTCAGTTTTTCTTTGATGCCTCTCGTTATCTAAAGTTTCGGGATGCGTTGGCCAAAAGGGGTCTCGAAAACAAAGTAATTCCCGGTATTCTGCCAATCCAAAATTTTGAGCGAGTGATTAGCTTTGGTGAGCGTTGCGGAACTGAGATTCCTCAATTCTTGCATAACTTATTTGATCCCATAGGTAATGATTTTCAGGCACAAAAGCGTCTTGGTGTAGATTTAGCGACTTTTTTATGTGCGGATTTAATTAGTGAGGGGGTGACAGATTTTCACCTCTATACGCTAAATACCGCAGAATCGAGCCAGAGAGTGGTGGAGAACTTGAGCAATGCTAGCTGCACTTTACAACTGTAGTAAGAAAATAATGGGACAAAGAAGTTTTACTTTATGTCCCATCTTGTCTCATCAACGTAGATTGTTGTTGATAACAATTTACGTTTAGTCTTGATAGCGTTCCGCAGAAGCTAGAATCTCGGCTTTTGCAGACTCAACGCCTTCCCAACCGTCAATTTTTACCCATTTACCAGGCTCTAAATCCTTATAGTGCTCAAAGAAATGCTGAATTTGCTGTAATAGCAGCTGCGGCACATCTTCAGGTGAATGCACATCTTTATAAAGTGGAGATAACTTCTCATGTGGCACGGCTAAAATCTTAGCGTCTTTACCTGACTCATCAGACATATGCAATACGCCGATTGGACGCGCACGAACCACAGAGCCAACAGCCGCAGGAAACGGAGTTATTACCAATACATCTACCGGATCCCCATCTTCTGATAGGGTTTTGTTGATAAAGCCATAGTTGACGGGATAGTGCATAGCAGTTCCCATGAATCGATCTACAAATAGGGCATCGTAGTCCTTTTCTATTTCATACTTTACGGGGTCTGCATGTGCGGGGATTTCGATAACAACGTAGATATCATCTGGTAAATCTTTACCAGCAGGGACTTGGTTATAACTCATTATTAGGTTCCTTGGCTGAAAATGTATTAAAGTCATAATTATTTTGCGGCAGCTAGTTTAGCAGAATTAGCAGTATTTCACATTAGCAATAAGGCTGTATTTATTCTAATTTAAAAGCTTCATTTTAGAGCTAATTGATTTTGGTCTAAATAGATAACTGGTAAATATCAGTAAACATCAATGCTGCTGCTATCAATGCGCTGCAAAACCGTTATTATATCTAGACAGTCAACTGAGCGTGTCACCACGTATGACAGTGCAAGACCAAGAATGAACAATGAATAATTAACTATCAACGTTTAACCATTTTTTTTGGAAAAATGCTTGATTTATAAAAGGTATATATCGCTAGATGGCTATTGATAATGGTGAAATAAGGCAAGTGAAAACCAAGGTTCAGCTGGTAACGGTGTCAGAAGCTGAGTCAGGGCAGAGAATAGATAATTATCTCATAAGAATCATTGGTAACGTACCTAAGTCATTGGTTTACAGAATATTGCGTAGAGGCGAGGTGCGGGTCAATAAAAAACGCGCTAAGCCTATGCAAAAGATTGTTGCAGGAGATGTTGTCCGTATTCCTCCATTGCACTTAGCGCCAGAGTCTACCACTATCGTGCCCCAGCATATTATTGATCGTATTGAACAATCTATACTTTATGAAGATAATGACGTTTTAGTTCTTAATAAACCAGCAGGTATAGCAGTGCATAATGGCTCTGGGGTTGATTATGGAGTGATAGAGGCGCTGCGCTGCGGCAGATTCGCAGATGAATATATTGAGCTAGCACATCGCTTAGACAAAGACACCAGCGGTGTTTTATTATTGGGAAAAAATGCGGCAGCCCTTAGGGGCGTGCAAGCAGAAATGAAATCTGAGCATAGCAGAAAGTTATATCACCTATTGGTACATGGACAATGGGATCACAGTATCAGTGATGTCAAATTGCCGCTTAAACGAAAACAGTTGGGCAATGAGCGAGTTGTTGTGGAAGCCTCGGAAGCAGAGGTTATTGCTGGGGATGCTAAAACTGCCCATACTCGGTTTAGAGTATTGCAGCAGATCCGGAAAAATCATCAAGCGCTTACGATATTAGAGGCTGAACTTTTTACTGGCCGAACACATCAGATAAGAGTGCATACGCAGAGTAGTGGTCATCCGATAGTATTTGATGGCAAATATGGAGATAAAGATAGAGATAAGATAATCGCTAACTTTGTAAAAGAAAATCTACCTAGAAAGCAAATGATGTTACATGCCCATTGTTTGGATTTGAGCCAACTGAACGAGTCTTATGTATTTGTAGCAGAGATAAATTGGCACTTCTAGTAAATATGGTCAGCTCACGAAGTCGCTGTAGTGTATATTACTAAGAAGGCTTATTGCATAGACTGGTTTTTATATTTATTCTGTTGAGTGGCTGGTAGAATATCTGGTACAGCATATAAAAAGCCTTGTACAAAATCAGGATTAAGCGTGGTGCATAGCTCAGCATCATAATCAAATTCAACACCTTCGATTAGCACTTTGATTCCCAAACTTCTGATTGT
>CAKMZF010000027.1 GCA_929200405.1 uncultured Gammaproteobacteria bacterium
AAATATAACCTATAAGCCTACGGATGATTTTTATTAAAACCGTCTTATTAGGTTATTTCATGCAAATAAGGTTAATCTTTGCTTCGAACAACAAAAACAGATTGGGGTGCATGTCTAACGATCTTGGCAGCATTTGCGCCTAGGAAAAAATTCTTTAGCTTGGGTCGTCTTGCGCCAATAACAATCACGTCAACTTCCAAATCATCTGCGCTAGAAAGTACTTCTTCGTAAATGCCTCCATGAGCAATGTGAAATTTAAGCTCTCGGGTGGACGGAATGTGCTCGTCTACTAAGGTCATTAAAAATGCTTTTGCAGTGGCCATCGCTTGCTCTTCATGATTTTCAGGAAAAAAAGGGCCTACCATTCCACCACTGTAATCGGGAACAATGGAGATAACGTGCAAAACAGCAGACTCAGGTAGCAGAGAATGACTTGCATTCAGCACTCTAATCGCCCCATCGGTATCATCAGTATCTATTGCAGCAAGAGCTGATTTATATGAGATCATAGTAATATTCCTTCTATATTCGGTCATTAGCCAAACTATTTGGCCATGATTTGGTTAATCGCCCAGAGGCTGTGGCCCTGTACGCCCATGAAAAGCAGTCAGAGAAGCACGTATCCTCCGTAAATTTTCATTTGATTTTTCTGAAATATGCTGTGCTACCATTAGCGCTAAGGCATCAATAATCGCTAAATAGACGTATCGTGAAGCGGTTGGCTTAAATACATGAGGATCTTCCGGCAAATCTAGCACAATAGATATATGGCAACTTTGCGCCAATCTTGTATTGGCCTTTGTTAGACAGATGGTTGTAGCACCGTAGCTTCTGGCAATTTTAGCAGCATTGACAATCTCATCTGCCTCACCGCTGGCAGAAACCAACAGCAACACGTCCTCTGGACCCAAAGTAGCAGCACGCATCTGCAGAAGATAACTGTCTTCAACAAAATAAGCACCGATACCTAGGCGGAAAAAGCGATTTTCCGCTTCTCTTGCCACCATCGCAGAGCCGCCGCCAATTCCAGATGTTAAAAGTTGACGAGAACTGGCAATAAATGACTTTGCGTTCTCCAATAGTGAAAAATCGACTTGTTTACGCGTAATATTCGCAGCTGCATATAATCCTCCCAATACTTTATCCAAAGCACTATCTCCCTCGAGTGGCTCCAGATCTACATCACTTGATAAATACTGTAATGATACAGCCAAATTTTGCGCAAATTGAATCTTAAATTCTCGAAACCCTTCACAACCTAAGGTTCGACAGAAACGAATCACTGTTGGCGTAGAAACATTACTCCCTATAGCCACATCGGCGATATTCATATTCGGGATAGTCTCTAGATTTGCTTTCACAAAGTCAGCCACCTGTTGCTCTCTTGCGGCAAACGTTCCGTCTTTTTGATTTAAAAAAGACAAAATATCTAATGCTTCTGAATTGTTGAATTTTGCTTTTGTAGATTCCATTTTTCTTTATTTCCTTATTATATTTGGCCAACCACCTACCAATAGTTAATCATAATAACCCACATCCACAAATGAACTTAAAGTACATCATGAAGAAAATATCATATCGAAAATCGATCATCCCAGTAATTTTTTTAAGTGTAACACATAAAACTTGACAAGACATATTGCAACACTACAATATATGTACTTAAATTACAAAATTTGAAGTGTGAGGAATATACATATGAAACGAATTGCATCACAGCTAAGCGATTCAATTAACAAATTTGTCGAGGTAGTGATCGTTATTCTAATGGCCACACTGGTTCTCGATGTATGGCTTGGCGTTATGGATCGATACTTATTTCACTGGCAACTTCCTTGGCCAGAAGTTATCGCGCGCTACCTTATGATTTGGGCTGCCATGTTGGCCGTTTCTTCTGGCATATCGCGCCGAGAGCACATTGGATTAACCTCTTTTATCGGCATCCTCCCTAGAGTAGCTAGAAAAATAATACTAATTCTTGTCGATATTATTTGCTTAGCTCTGTTTTTATACGTCTTCTACTATGGCATAGGCTTCGCGTCCGGTGGTGGTAATCGAGATGCGCAAATTTTTGGCCTAAGTATGCTTCCTTTTTTCGCTGCCATTCCCGTTGCAGCAGGCATTTCGTCTCTTCAATTGTTTTTGGTCCTATTACGAGACGCTGGCGATCAGTTAGATACAACAACGCATGAGGAGTTTGGATCATGATTATTCTTATCATTTTCGCTGTATTAATTATTTTAGGAACCCCCATAGGGTTTTCCATTGGCTTAGCAGGTCTTGCCGGCTTAATAGACATAGGGGGTGATAAATTTCTGGCAGTCGGACCCGGAAAAATTTTCAATGGCCTTAATATTTTTCCTTTCCTCGCCATGCCTTTCTTTATCTTAGCTGGCGAAATCATGAACCAAACTGGGATTACCGATCGTTTGGTCAAGCTCTCACAAGTTTTGGTCGGTCGATTCAGAGGCGGTTTAGCACATTCAAATATGCTGGCATCTGTCTTTTTTGCAGGGCTAACCGGCTCTGCTACTGCAGATGCCGCTGCCTTTGGCCGAACACTAGTCCCCGCTATGGTAAAAGAAGGCTACAAACGCGATTATGCCTGTGCGGTTACTGCGGCGGGTTCTATCATTGGCCCAACAATTCCCCCATCTGGGTTAATGGTAGTCTATGGCTCTTTAATGGGCGTATCCATTGGCGGATTGTTCGCGGCGGGCATATTGCCAGGCTTAATTATTTGTGCCGTTTGCATGGGAGTTATCGCAATTGGCGGCAAACGTGAGAACCTGCCTAAGGCACAGCGTGGCGCTACCTTAGGTGAGATATGGAGTACATTTGTATCCTCACTCACCGCTCTGATGATGCCAGTCATTATCTTGGGTGGCATTCTAGGCGGCATTGTCACACCAACCGAGGCAGCATCCATCGCCGTTGCCTACGCGCTTTTCTTAGGCGTATTCATATATCGAACTTTATCTTTTGCCATTTTATATGACATGCTAGTACGCACAGCGCGCATCACAGGAGTTATCTTCGTCATCATTGCTTTTGCCAGTATCTTAGGTTGGTGGATGAGCTTTGAGAAAATCCCCCAAGCCATTGCCTCTTCTGTATTACAGATGTCCGATAACAAATATGCCGTTATCGCCATCATTATCGGCTTACTACTGATGGTCGGTATGGTCATGGATATTACCGCAATTCTAATCATTCTAGGGCCCGTTCTAGTCCCTTTAACAGCAAACATCGGCTTAGACCCAATTCATGCCGGTATCATTTTCATTCTTGCCCTAAATATATCATTGATGACACCACCCGTAGGAGCCTGTCTATTTATTTTGTCTTCTGTAACCGGAGAAAAAATTGAGAGGATATCGATCAAACTTTTCCCGTTTTTAATCGCAGAAGTCCTTGTCTTATTTCTCTTTGCATTTTGGGAAGACGCAACCATGTTCTTCCCTCGCTTCCTCGGGTTTGCCTAATCTTATCAAGTAGTAAACCATTCACATTATCACACCACTAAAACTCATAGGAGAGACTCATGAAACCATTACTTAAAATTTTCACCACTACTGCACTTACCGTAGCATTATCATCAGCTGTATTTGCTGAACAAACAATGAAGTTTGGTCACGACAATAAAGATGACCCCTTTGACAACCCCGCACACGCTTGTACAGCCGTTTTTTCAAATATCATAAACTCCGATAGCAATGGAGAAGTTACAGTAGATGTATTCCCCTCCAATCAATTGGGGTCAGCAACAGAGCATGTCCAAATGATGCGCGATGATGTCATTCAAGCTACATTAGCCTCTACCGGCGCTTTAGCCAGTTACTACCCTCGCATTGATCTGCTCAACCTACCATTCGCCTTTAGCAATAATGCCTCAACCTACAAAGTATTTGATGGCCCGTTTGGCAAAATGCTGGCAAAAGACATAGAAGACAGCTTAAAAGATGTTGTTGTACTTGGCTTTCCAGATACGGGAGGCTTCTTTGCAGTCACAAACTCAAAAAGAGAAATTGCTGATCTTAAAGATTTTGACGGCATTCGTATCCGCACCATGACGCTACCCTCTCACCAAACCATTATCAAGTCATTAGGTGGCGAAGCATATCCATTATCGTGGGGGGAGGTATATTCTGGGTTACAGACCGGTGTCATTGATGGTCAGATGAACCCAATACCCACTATCGCCTTCTCTAAGTTTAGCGAAGTGCAGAAATACTTAACTCTTACTAACCATCTTTTTTCACCGTACACTTTGATGGTAAACAAGGGATTTTATGATGGATTAACGGAAGCGCAGCAAAACATCTTACGCTACGCTGCGGATAGCTGTGTTACCGCCAGTCGAGGAATTTCAAGAGTTATTGAAGCCTCAGACCGTGGTCTAGCAGGATTAGATGGAAAAATTAAAATCACCGCCTTATCCGCAGAACAGCGTGTAGAAATGGCTGCGGTTTCACAGCCCGCATTTGAAAAGCACGTGACAGAGAATCTTGATGCCAAAGCCGTTGAACTCCTCGCTGTTTTTAAAGCAGAAGTTGCAAAAGCCAATGACTCACAATACTTAAAATAATAAAGCGTCACTCTACTAAAACTCGCAGTCGTTCTAACTGCGGGTTTTAGTAGATGTTTCCCTAGATTTGATTTCAATCAAATAACTAACATTTATAGCATCATCTCTATTTATCATCACAAACTGATTTCATCCATCTTCGATTAGATCTCCAATCATTGCCATACTAGAATCGCATACGTTGTGTCTATATTAGGAGTGCACACTGATTTGCTTTTTAGCAACCTCCGCGAACTTTCCCAGTAATACAATGCTATAATGCCGAACTTCCAGAGCTCTTTTAAAAACTCATCCGTTTAATGATTACAAGGTTTCGCTATGCACCCGACTCTAACCATTGCCAAGCATGCCGCTGAGGCAGCTGGTCGACTTCAACTCTATCATTTTGGCAAATTAGATCGTGTCAAGATACACGAAAAAAAGCCACACGATTTCGTTAGTGACGTAGATATTCGCTCTGAGGAAGCAATCATCGAGACTATTCGTAAATACCACCCTGATCACAGCATCTTAGCGGAGGAAAGCGGTGAAACAGCCGGCGATGCTGAGCACTGTTGGATCATTGACCCATTAGATGGCACCAATAATTATTTACATGGCATCCCTCATTTTGCCATATCTATTGCTTATGCACATAAAGGCAAAGTACAGACCGCTTTAGTGTACGACCCCATTAAACAAGATACTTTTATCGCAGCCAGAGGCAAAGGTGCTCATTTAAACGACACTAGAATACGCACGACTAGTCAAACCTCTTTATCAAAAAGTCTCATTGCACTCGGTAGAAATTACCCAATAGCAAAAACCAACTTAAATAAAGGCTTGCAGCAAATAAATGAAGCACTACAAGAGAAAAATGCGATTACCCGCTATTTTGGTGCAGCATCACTCGATCTCTGCTACGTTGCCGCAGGCAAGTTTGATGGCTACTTCGAGCATAGCTTACAAAAGTGGGACTTAGCAGCTGGTGCATTGATAACTCAAGAAGCTGGTGGACTTGTAAGCGACTTTCAGGGCGGACAGCAATTCATGGAGACCGGTGATATTGTCTGCGGTTCTTTAAAGGTGTTCAAGCCATTATTGAAGCTTGTAAATGCAAATCTAAACAGCAATTAGTCAAAGCTTCAGTAAACAAACATATAATAAAAAAGCCCAGCATATAGCTGGGCTTTTTTATAGTTTATCTAATCACAAAACTGGCTATGGCATATAGTCAACCGGCTTAGCTTCTGGCAACAAATTCTCTCTCGTTAAGCCAAGTTCTAATGCGATACTACTGGCAATATAGATAGAAGAATAAGTACCGACAAAAATGCCAACTGTAAGCGCTAATGCAAAATCTCTCATTACCGGACCACCAAAGAATAACAGAATTAGAGTTGCCATCAATGTTGTACCGGATGTAATCAACGTTCGGCTAAGGGTGTCATTAATCGCTTTATTCATTACCATAACAGTAGTACCCTTACGCATAACTCTAAAGTTCTCACGAATACGATCCAACACCACCACTGAATCATTCACCGAGTAACCCAACACAGCAAGCAATGCCGCCAAAACTGTTAAGTTAAATTCCCATTGAAATAGCGAGAATACACCTAATACGATTAACGGGTCATGCACTAATGCTACGATTGTTCCCACTGCTAAGCGCCATTCGAATCGGATAGCCACATAAATAAGTACGCCTATCACCACAAATAACAATGCTAAGCTACCCTTCTCCACTAACTCACCACCAACTTTAGGCCCAACAAAGCCAACACTGCGCATTTCAACATTAGCATCCATAGCTGTTAGTACTTGCAAGACCTGAGTACTGACCTCGGCATTATTGCCCTGAGCTGCAGTAGGCGGAATTCGAATAATCACATCACTGGACTTACCGTAGTGTTGCGCTTCTGCCCCCAAGAAACCGGCTTCATCCATTACCGAACGCACATCATCTATCGCTACCGTATCTGGAAAGCCTACTTCCACAATCGTTCCACCAGTAAAATCTAAACCCCAGTTAATACCTTTAGTAAGGATAATCGCGATGGCTGCCACTAGAACGATACCAGAAAACAACATTGCCATTCTACGCTTGCCAATGAAGTCGATATCAGTAGTGCCGATAATCTTGAAAAATTTATGCTGTGTATTATTTGTAGTCATAGTTTCCCCCACCTACTCTTAGATGGAAATTGTTTTAGCGGAACGTCTACCATAATAGGCATTCACAATAAGTCTGGTAAAGACAACTGCTGAAAATATTGTCGCCAATATACCTATGCTCAAGGTAATAGCGAATCCTTTAACTGGACCAGAGCCCAAACCAAATAGCACGATTGCAGCAATTAAAGTAGTCACGTTAGCATCGATAATGGTACCAAATGCCCGATCAAACCCAGAATGAATCGCCGCCTGCGGCGAATTGCCAACGCTAAGCTCCTCTCGAATTCGCTCAAATATCAGCACATTTGCATCAACCGCCATACCAATGGTTAAAATGATGCCAGCAATACCTGGCAGTGTTAGAGTGGCTTGCAGCGCCGACAATACCGCGACAATCAGTACTAGATTGGTCACTAAAGCTAACACAGCGGCTATACCAAAGAATCGATAATAAACTAGCATAAACAAAGCAACTAATGCCAGTGAAATAATAGCTGCTGTAAAGCCTTGCTCTACATTTTGCTGACCAGCACTGGGACCTACCGTTCTTTCTTCTACAATCAACATCGGAGCCGCTAGTGAACCAGCTCTCAATAATAGCGCAAGATTCTGAGCTTGTTGTGGTGAATCAATTCCTGAGATTTGGAAGCGATTTGATAGCGTATCTTGTATAGTCGCAATACTGATAACATCTTCTACTTTAGTAGTTTGACGCTTTATTTCTCCATCAACACCTTTGATATCATCGGTTTTATTATCCACAAAAACCACAGCTAGCAAGTTGCCAATATTCTCAGAGGTAACTTTTGCAAATCGACTAGCACCAGAGGAATTAAGGTTAATGAATACAGCTGGCGTCGCGCTATTCTGATCATAACCTGAGCTGGCATTATTAATCGATTCCCCAGTTAATATAACCTCTCTCTTTAATAAGACTGGGCTGCCCTGAGTATCGGTATATAATTTTGAGGAAAGCGGTACTCTGCCAGTACTCGCAGCGTTGGCTGCATTATTTTCTTGGTCCACCAGTCTGAACTCTAAAGTAGCTGCTGCCCCTAATATCTCTTTTGCTCTAGCTGTGTCTTGCACACCCGGCAATTCCACTACGATGCGATCTTCGCCTTGCCTTTGAATAATAGGTTCTGCTACACCTAGATCATTGACACGATTTCTAAGAATTAGAATATTTTGCTGAATGGCGGTTTGTTTAAGCTCCGTTGCTACTGCTTCAGGCATGGTTATTGTAAAACCATCTTTTGAGTCAATACTTGCCACTGTCATTTCGGGCACTGCTTCACGAATTAAAGGCTCTGCCTTTTCAAAATCGCCAGCATCTCTAAGCTTAACTTGAACAACACCGTCAGGACTAAGTTGAAGGTTTTGATAAAATACTCGATTATTTCTAAGGGTAAGTCTGACGGCTTCTAAAGTAGACTCTTGTGCAGAGTCTAATGCAGACTCCATGTCAACTTCCATTAAAAAATGCACACCTCCGCGCAAATCAAGTCCCAAAAACATTGGCGATAATCCCAATGACTCCATCCAGCCTGGCATTGCAGGTGCTAGGTTTAATGCTGTGGTAAATGGTCTTTTAGCTAATGCTTGGCGAATATGATCAGCTGCACTAAGTTGGTCTTCCGTGTTATTAAACCTAAGTAGAAACTGACCATTTTTTAAGGCTGAAGATTTTAAAGGGATATCCTTGTTCTCAATAACCTGCTTGACCTCATCTTGAATATCAATGGTAATTTCTTGACCAGGCTCTGTAGCTCGTATCTGAACTGCGGGATCTTCACCAAAAATATTTGGTAAAGCATAAAGTCCTGCAACAAGCAAGACTATCGCAACAAGAATCACCTTCCATAATGGATTTTGATTTCGCATGATATATCCTTTGAAAATTTTTCGATGTAACTAAAGGTAAATTACTCGCTTAGAGAGCCCTTAGGTAGCAAGCCTGCAATAGAGCCTTTTTGTATTTTTATAATCACATTATTAGCAACTTCTATGTCAACTGAGTTATCTTTAATATTGACAATCTTTGAGATAATACCACCATTAGTTAGCACTTCATCACCTACTTTGAGTTCGGAGATCATATTTTTATGATCTTTAGCTCTTTTCATCTGCGGCCTAATTAAAAAGAAATAGAACACAACTAACATAAGTACAGGGAACAACAACGCACCTAAAGCACTACCGCCTCCGGCAGCTGCTTGGGCATGGGCTACTGGTATAAATAAATCAAACATTTCAGCTCCTCACAAGATTACTATAAATTTGAATAGAACGAATTCTAACAGAACATCAACAAAAAAGCCGACTTCCGCCGGCTTTTTTTATAAGCTCAAAAATCAAGCTTGGTCTGTACGATCAATAAACTCAATATAAGCCATTGGCGCATTATCGCCAGCACGGAATCCACACTTAATTACACGAGTATAGCCGCCTTTTCTATCTTGAAACCTTGGCCCTAAATCACTAAATAATTTAGCAACTGCTGCATCATCACGAAGCTGCGCAAATGCTCTTCTACGACCCGCAACCCCATCTTCTTTAGACATAGTGATCAATGGTTCGATATGACGACGTAACTCTTTTGCTTTAGGCAAAGTCGTTTTTATAATTTCATGTTCTACCAAAGAAGTACACATATTGCTAAACATAGCTTTACGGTGAGAGGTAGTACGGTTTAATTTTCTTCCTGAATGACGATGGCGCATCTCGCGTCTCCAAATATTCGACTGTTTGTTTTACTCTGAACGACCTAAAATTGCAGGCGGCCAGTTCTCAATATTGCTATTTAAGGCAAGTCCGTGCTCTTCTAAAACCTGTTTGATTTCATTAAGAGATTTCTTACCTAGATTAGGGGTTTTTAAAAGCTCTACTTCACTACGCTGAATTAAATCACCGATGTAGTAAATGCTCTCTGCTTTTAAACAGTTCGCAGAGCGAACTGTAAGCTCAAGATCATCAACTGGGCGTAGCAAGATCGGATCAAACTCAGGTTGTTGATCTTCTTGTTTGGCTTTCTCTTTACTCTTTAAATCAACAAAGTAAGATAGTTGCTCAGCAAGCACATTCGCTGCAGCACGAATTGACTCTTCTGGCCCAATAGTACCGTTGGTAGTCAATTGCATAACTAACTTATCTAGGTCTGTACGCTCACCACTACGAGCATTATCTACTTGATAGCTCACTTGCAAGATTGGGCTGTAAGAAGCATCTAGCAACAAAGAACCTATAGGTCTTGAACTGTCTTTGTCCGCACGTACATTGGCAGGCACATAGCCACGCCCCTTCTCGACCTTCAAGCGCATATTAACTTGCGTGTCTTTAGACAGCGTACAGATCACATGCTCTGGATTCGCAATTTCTACGTTATGTGTTTCCTGGATATCTGCTGCCGTTATAACACCTTTGCTTTTCTTGCTAAGTGTTAAGACCGCCTCTTCAGTATCATGTAACTTTACAGCAACACCTTTAAGGTTTAACAAAATATCTATAACGTCTTCCTGCACGCCTTCGATACTGGAGTACTCATGCAAAACGCCTTCTATCTCAGCTTCTACAATAGCCGCACCACTTAGGGACGAGAGTAGAATACGACGCAGTGCATTACCAAGCGTATGTCCAAAGCCACGTTCTAATGGCTCTAACGTCACTTTTGCGAAGTTTTCATTGACTATATCAACGTCAACGACACGAGGTGTTAATAAATTTTCTGCTTCAGACATTCCTGAGCCTCATATTTGAACGACAATAATATCATTAAAATTGCCTGTGTTATTTCTTATGTGGATGAAGCACTTTAACTCCATCCCAGATAGCCTATTACCAACTCTAAGCAATAGATTACTTAGAGTATAGTTCCACAACCAGTGACTCTTGAATATCACTTGGAAGATCTGAGCGCTCTGGAACACGCTTGAAAGTTCCTAATAATTTAGTGCTATCAACATCAACCCAATCTTGTAAGCCAATACTTTCGTTGATTTGAAGTGCATTAATAATTCTGCTTTGCTTTTTAGCTTTATCACGTATAGAGATCTCTGATCCTGCCTTAACTTGGAAAGAAGGAATATTTACATTCTTACCATCCACCTTAATTGAACCATGAGAAACAAGCTGCCTAGCTTCTGCTCTAGTTACTGCAAAGCCCATTCTGTAGACAACATTATCAAGTCTACACTCTAAAAGCTTGAGCAAACCCTCACCAGTTGAGCCTTTCATACGAGCAGCAGTCTTATAGTAGTTAGAAAACTGTCTCTCTAATACACCATACATACGGCGTAGTTTTTGCTTCTCGCGCAACTGTAGACCGTAGTCTGTCAGTCTAGAGCGAGCACCACCATGCTGGCCTGGCTTCTTTTCAAATTTACATTTTGAGTCGATTGGGCGCGCTGGAGATTTTAGCTCCAAATCATAACCTTCGCGACGAGATAACTTACATTTAGGGCCTATATAACGAGCCATATGTTCTCCACTACTTAATTCTGTGACGGTCTTAACTTAGACGCGGCGTTTCTTTGGGGGACGGCAACCATTATGAGGGATTGGAGTGACATCAGAGATGCCAGTGATTTTCAATCCAACAGAGTTTAGCGCACGAACAGATGATTCACGTCCAGGACCAGGTCCGTTCACACGAACTTCAACGTTTTTCATACCAAATTCTTTAACTTGCTCACCAAGCTTTTCTGCTGCTACCTGAGCAGCAAATGGAGTACTCTTTCTAGAACCTTTAAAGCCTTGACCACCAGCAGTTTGCCAAGCCAACATATTGCCCTGACGATCTGTGATAGAAATGATAGTGTTGTTAAAAGAAGCATGTACGTGGGCAATTCCGTCCACTACATGACGTTTTACGCGCTTCTTAGTCTTTGCCGCTTTAGCCATAAATTACTACTTTCCGATGTTATTTTTTAACTGCTTTGCGTGGCCCTTTACGGGTACGAGCATTATTTTTTGTATTCTGTCCACGTACTGGTAAACCACGACGATGACGAATGCCACGATAACAACCTAAATCCATTAAACGCTTAATGTTTAAAGTTGTTTCTCTACGTAAATCACCCTCAACAGAGTAATTTGCTACTTCTGCACGTAATGCCTCGATCTCTTCCTCTGAAAGCTCTTTAATTTTTTTGCTCTCTGGAACAGAAGTCGCTGCACAAATTTTCTGCGCTCGTGTAATGCCAACACCATAGATCGACTGCAATGCAATCACAGTATGCTTGTTGACTGGTACGTTAATGCCTGCAATACGGGCCATCAATGGTCTCCAATTTAATTCGTTTTTAGAGCTATCAGCTCTAATCCTTGAAAGGCGCGAGATGATATAGGAAAACTACGTCATCTGCAATATTTCTTAGTGTTTTTTCCAAAGTTTTTCTTAACAGTCCAACTTTACTTGTATAGTCGTTTAGCCTTGACGCTGTTTATGACGCTGATCGGTAGAGCAGATAATTCTGACAACACCTTTACGCTTAACTACTTTACAATTTCTACAAATTTTCTTTACTGATGCTTGTACTTTCATCATAAGCTCCTGAACTAAGTTTAGTCCTTAAAGTTTTTAAAATTACTATTATTCGACCACCCAAAGGTAGTTTTATATTATCTTAAGCTGCGTTTGTTAGTCTTTTTCATCAAACTGTCGTATTGATGCGAAATCAAATGTGACTGGATTTGAGAAAGCAGATCCAATATAACCACAACCATAATTAGTAATGAGGTTCCACCAAAGTTAAATTGCACATTAAAAAAGTAGATGAGCAATTCAGGCAATAAACACACTGCTACTACATAAATAGCACCCCAGAGTGTTAACCGCGTTAATATCTTATCAACATAGTCTGCTGTCTGTTTTCCCGGCCTAATACCTGGAATAAATGAACCAGATTTCTTCAACTGATCCGCTGTTTCATTAGAGTTAAAAACCAATGCCGTATAGAAAAAACAGAAAAACATAATTAGAGCTGCATAGAGCAACATATATAACGGCTGACCTGGCGCTAAATACTGTGAAAAAGTACCTAACCATGCAAAACTAGATGAACTTCCAAACCAGCTAACAAGTGTTGTTGGAAACAACACCAAGCTAGAAGCAAAGATAGGAGGTATTACACCCGCCATATTGAGCTTTAATGGCAAATGTGAAGATTGCCCTGCCATCGCCATTTTATTCCCTTGCTGTCTACCAGCATGGCTTATCTGCACTTTACGGAAAGCTCTTTCTACCCACACCACAAATGCAAGGACAGCTGCAATCATAAGCATAATAAATAGCAAAGTTAGTACACTCATTTGACCAGTTCTCGCCTGCTCAAAAGTACTACCAAATGCGGAAGGTAATCCAGCGATAATTCCTGCTAAAATAATGATAGAGATACCATTTCCTATTCCACGCTCGGTAATCTGCTCGCCTAGCCACATGATAAACATTGTACCAGTAACTAAAGTAACTGTAGCAATGAAGATAAAAGCAGGCTGTGCCAAGATTATCAATGAATCACCATTAAAAGTTTGACTGCTTAATGCAAAACTAATGCCAATCGCCTGAAATGTAGCTAAGACAACTGTCAAATAACGAGTATACTTAGTTATTACGGCTCTACCAGCTTGACCTTCTTTTCTTAACTGCTCTAATGTTGGCAATACATGCGACATCAATTGAACAATAATCGAAGCAGAGATATACGGCATAATGCCAAGCGCAAAAACACTAAATCGGCTTAATGCGCCACCAGAGAACATATTGAATACGCCCAATATAGTGTCTTGTTGTGATTCAAACAAATCATTAACAACATCAGGCCGGATACCAGGAACCGGCACGAAAACACCTATACGATAAACAATGACTGCCATCAATAGAAAGAACACCCGTTGGCGCAATTCCTTAATGTTAGCTAGCCCTTCTAATGCACTTGCCATGCTGATTCCTGTCTATATTTATTCTGGAGTAACGACTGAGCCGCCTGCAGCTTCAATTGCAGCTTGGGCACCTTTACTAACCATCAGACCTTCAACTTTAATGGCACGATCAATAGCTCCAGAAAGAAAAATTCTTGCACGAAGTGTTTTCTTAGTAACTAGACCTGCGTTTTTAAGTGCTAACAAATCAATTATATCAGCTTCGACTTTCGCTAGCTCACCTAGACGAACTTCAGAAGTCGTTAACCCTACACGAGAACTAAAACCTCTTTTAGGCAAACGGCGCTGTAATGGCATTTGACCGCCTTCAAAACCGGCTCTTATACCACCACCTGAACGTGATGTCTGCCCTTTATGTCCGCGACCAGCTGTTTTACCTAAACCAGAACCAATACCACGTCCGACACGCTTAACTGCGTGACGAGATCCCTCGGCAGGATGTAAATCATTTAATCTCATGATGAACTCTCTTCTACTTTAAGCATATAGTATGCTTTATTAATCATGCCTCTGTTCTCAGGCGTATCTATCACTTCTACTGTTTGGTGCATACGACGTATGCCTAAACCACGAACGCAAGCCTTATGGTTTGCTAATCTACCGTTGGTGCTTTTCACCAAGGTAACTTTAATTGTTTTTGCTATACTCATTTTACTCACCTAGTATTTCGTCAACACTCTTGCCACGCTTCGCAGCTACTGAAGTCGGCGATGACATTTGAGTTAAACCTTTGATTGTCGCTCTTACCATGTTAATCGGGTTACGAGAACCGATACATTTAGCCAGTACGTTATTCACTCCAACAACCTCAAAGACCGCACGCATTGCACCACCGGCAATGATACCCGTGCCATCAGAAGCCGGCTGCATATAAACCTTTGCACCACCATGTATGCCATTTTGAGAGTGGAATAATGTTCCATCTTTAAGAGGCACTGTTACCATGTTCTTACGAGCTTTTTCCATCGCTTTCTGGATAGCAAGAGGCACTTCTTTTGCTTTTCCATAACCCATGCCGACACGACCATTTCCATCACCAACCACGGTTAGCGCTGTAAAGGCCATTTGACGTCCACCTTTTACAGTTTTAGAAACTCGGTTTACATCAACAAGTTTTTCTTGAAGTCCATCAGAAATAGTCTCTTGATTCGCTGCTTGCTTTGCCATAATTCTTCTCTTGTTTCTATCTGTTAGATGGTTAGACCATGCTCTCTGGCACTGTCAGCTATCGCTTTAACTCTGCCATGAAATTTAAAACCGCTGCGATCAAAAGCTACTGTCTCAATACCCGCTGCTTTTGCTTTTTCCGCAATCACTTTACCAACAACTGTTGCTGCCTGCACATTAGCTGCATGGCCTGTCAATTGGCTTTTTACATCAGCTTGTAATGTAGAAGCACTGGCAATTACTTTACTAGCACTTGGATCGATGATCTGCGCATAAGTGTGCTGAGCGGTACGATGAATGCAAAGACGCACCATCTTTAGCTCTTGTATCTTCTTTCGTGTTTTTAAACCACGACGCTTTCTTGCTTGTAACTTGTTCATTTTTTAATCCTTGTCGATTATCACTACTAGTGTCTCTAAGTGTTATTACTTCTTCTTAGCTTCTTTGAGTGAAATTTGCTCATTCGCATAACGCACACCTTTACCCTTATATGGCTCTGGTGGACGGAAAGCCCTAATCTTTGCAGCACAAGCTCCAACAAGTTGCTTGTCTGCGCCTTTAATGATGACTTCTGTTTGACTAGGCGTTTCTATTGTAATGCCAGTTGGGCAATTAAATTCAACAGGATGTGAAAAACCAAGATTTAAATTAAGCTTCGCACCTTGTGCCTGCGCACGATAACCAACACCGACTAACTGAAGTTTCTTTTCAAAACCTTCTGTAACACCAATAACCATATTATTTACTAGCGCACGCATAGTACCAGCCATTGGCTTGAACTTTAACTCATTACCCTTTTGTGGGGTAAAAGTAAGCCCTTCTTCAGTTTGATTTAAATCAACACCTGGATGAACATCAAGACGTAGTTCCCCGTTCTTACCTTTGGCAATAACAGTTCTTCCATCTATTTTGACTTCAGTACCACTAGGAACGGGCACTGCATTTTTGGCAATTCTAGATTGCTTATACTTTCTATTTCTATCTGACATATATTTCTCTTTGAGCAATTAGGCCTAAGGAAACCGAACCATAATTAGTTCGATTAAGTCAACTGGCGAAACCAGCTAACTAAACTTAATTTACACTACTGTACAAATGACTTCGCCACCTTCACCAAGCGCACGCGCTTGCTTATCGGTAATGATGCCTTTTGAGGTAGATAAAATAGCGACACCCAAACCGTTTCGTACTTTAGGAATATCACTAGAGTTCTTGTATACACGTAGTCCTGGGCGGCTAACTCGTTTGATCTCAGCGATTACCGGCTTACCTTCATAGTAACGCAACTCAACAGTTACTGTTGCTTTAGGACCATCTTTAACAACGTGAAAAGAGTCAATAAAACCTTCACTCTCTAAAGTGTTTAAGATACCTTCTTTAATTGTAGAGCTTGGCATAGCCACACTCTTCTTGCCAGTACTTTGCGCGTTACGGATTCGCGTCAACATATCAGCGATTGGATCTGTCATACTCATTAGTTCACCTACCAGCTTGCTTTGCGAACACCAGGAACATTTCCTGACATGACTTGTTCACGTAATTTATTACGACTTAAACCAAATTTACGATAAACCGCGTGTGGACGGCCAGTCATTTGACAACGTCTTTGAACACGAACTGGACTCGCGTTTCTAGGAAGTGCTTGCAACTTAGCTTGAGCTTGAATTCGCTCTTCCATTGAAGACTCAACATTTTGGATTATAGCTTTTAGCTCGGCGCGTTTAGCAGCATACTTAGCTACCATTTTTATACGCTTTTGCTCACGGTTAATCATAGACTTCTTGGCCATGTTTTATACCCTAATTAGTTACGGAACGGAAAACCGAAAGCAGCTAGTAGCGCTTGGCCTTCTTCATTGGTTTTTGCTGTAGTCGCTATAGTAATATTCATACCACGAAGCGTGTCGATTTGATCATAATCAATCTCTGGGAAAATGATCTGCTCTTTAACGCCCATGTTGTAGTTACCACGCCCGTCGAAAGATTTAGCACTTAAGCCACGGAAATCACGAACTCGAGGAATAGACACATTCACTAGTCTATCAAAGAACTCATACATTTTTTGACGGCGCAGTGTAACACGACAACCTATCGGCCAACCATCACGAATCTTAAAACCAGCGATTGATTTACGCGCCTTAGTAATAACAGGCTTCTGACCCGCAATCTTAGTCATGTCTGCTAATGCAAAATCTAAAACTTTGCGATCTGAAACAGCTTCGCCCACACCCATGTTTAATGAGATTTTGGTAATTTTAGGAACTTCCATGATGTTCTTGTAGCCAAATTGCTCTTGCAACTTAGGGACAACTTCATCTTTATAAAATTTTTCTAATCTAGTCATTGGGTTACCTTAGGCATCAACTACTTCATTATTGCTTTTAAAATAACGAACCTTACGGCCGTCATCTAAATTCTTATATCCAACGCGATCACCCTTCCCAGTTTCTGGGTTAAAGAGCATAACGTTAGACACATGAATAGCAGCTTCTTTTTCAATAATCCCACCAGCTTTTCCAGCTTGCGGGTTAGCTTTTTGATGCTTTTTTATCATATTTACGCCTTCCACTACAATACGGTTACTATCCGCATTAATGGTTAGCACTCTTCCACGACGACCTTTATTCTTGCCTGTTATGACAATAACTTCGTCACCTGTTTTAATTCTATTCATCGTACTTACTCGTCTCTGATTATGTCGATTAAAGCACTTCAGGTGCTAAAGAAACAATTTTCATGTAACGCTGAGAGCGAAGCTCACGAGTTACTGGGCCAAATACACGGGTACCAATTGGCTCTAATTTTGTGTTCAATAAAACTGCTGCATTTTTATCAAAACGAATCAAGCTACCATCTGGACGTCTAACACCATGCCTAGTACGAACGATCAATGCATCATACACATCACCTTTCTTCACACGGCCTCTTGGGCTGGCCTCTTTCACGCTCACTTTGATAATATCACCAATGCCAGCATAACGACGGTGTGACCCACCTAATACTTTGATACATTGTAAGCGACGTGCACCACTGTTATCAGCCACTTCTAATTGAGATTGCATTTGAATCATGTCAATTCACCTTATCTGGATAATATATACGGGTTAGGCTGTTTGGGTGGCATCAACCACGCGAACCAGATTCCATTTTTTTGTCTTACTGATTGGACGACATTGCGTTATCTCAACCCAATCACCTTCCTTAGCCACTTCAGCTTCATCATGCACATGGTATTTGGTACTTTTCTTAATGTACTTACCATACAGAGGATGGCGCTCATGACGCTCCACCAATACTGTCAGCGATTTTTGCATTTTGTTGCTGGTTACACGACCAGCTAATACTCGGCTAGTCTTCTGTTCTGTTGTCGTCATCGTTTTGTACCTATTTATACCTGTTCACTATGCAAGCGCTTAAGACGCGGCAGCATTCTTTTCTGCAAGAATGGTGTTTACTCGCGCTATATTGCGACGCACTTGCTTTATTAAGTGTGGCTTAGCCATCTGACCAGTAGCTTTCTGCATTCTCAAGTTAAATTGCTCTTTAAGCAATTCAATTCTCTCAGCCTTAAGTGCTTCCACTTCTTGCTCTCGCATTTCTTTGATATTCATAATTACCTCGCTAGCAGTTACAGTGGGGTTCGAACCACAAATTTGGTCTTAATCGGCAGTTTTGCAGATGCAAGAGTAAACGCCTCTTCAGCCAACTCTTTAGAAACGCCCTCCATCTCATAAAGCATTTTACCAGGTTGCACTAAAGCCACCCAATACTCTACATTACCTTTACCTTTACCCATACGCACTTCTAAAGGTTTATTTGAAATAGGCTTATCTGGAAAGATTCTAATCCAAACCTTACCGCCTCTCTTAATGTGACGATTAATTGCTCTACGAGCCGCTTCAATTTGACGAGCGGTAATACGACCACGCTCTACCGCTTTCAAACCATACTCACCAAAGGAAACCTTGTTGCCATTGTTGGCGACACCACGGTTACGACCTTTATGTTGCTTTCTGTATTTGGTACGTTTTGGTTGTAACATGCCAATTCTCTCTTATGTTCAGCTTTTGCTTAAATTAATTTTTGTTTCTGGAGTTGCGTCCGCCAGACTTACTCTCATCGGAGATCTTTTTCTCAAGGTCAAATACTTCACCTTTATAGATCCAAACTTTAACACCGATAATTCCGTAAGTTGTCATCGCTTCAGCTAAACCATAGTCAACATCTGCACGCAAAGTGTGCAATGGGACTTGACCTTCGCGATACCACTCCGTACGAGCAATCTCAGCGCCGTTCAACCTACCAGAGATACTAACTTTTACACCTAGCGCACCAGCTCGCATCGCATTACCAACCGCGCGCTTCATTGCCCTACGGAACATAACACGACGCTCAAGTTGCTGAGTAATATTCTCGCCAACTAGGTAAGCATCTAAATCAGGCTTTCGAACTTCTTCAATACTCAACTGCACTGCATTTGTGTTTGCAATTTTAGCTAAATCTTTACGAAGTCTTTCAATATCTTCGCCCTTCTTACCAATCACTACGCCAGGACGTGCCGTGTGAATCGTAACATTGACAGATTTCGCAGGGCGCTCAATGTAAATTTTACTGACTGATGCGTTCTTTAATTTCGAGCGAATGAACTCACGAATCTCGATATCTGAATTTAAATTTGCAGCATAGTTAGCACGCTCTGCGTACCATTTGGCATTCCAGTTAGCGGATATGCCAAGACGCATGCCTATTGGATGTACTTTCTGACCCATATCTATTCCTAATCCTTATGCCTTACGGCTGTCCTACTTCTACTGTAATATGGCTGGTTCTCTTTAGAATACGAGTACCACGACCTTTCGCTCTAGCTCTCATACGTTTTAAAGTTGGACCTTCATCTACATATACTGCAGCTATCTCTAATGCATCAACATCTGCTGACTTAGCATCTTCTGCATTAGCGATTGCCGAATTCAAAACTTTCTTCATCAAGCCCGCTGCTTTCAAATTACTAAAAGCCAGTTCACGAACTGCTTGATTAGCTGACATTCCACGAATAAGATCAGCTACTAGTCTTACTTTTTGTGGCGATATACGAGCATGACGATGACACGCCTTAGCCGTAATCGCAAATGATTGACTCATATTGCTCTGTGACATGATAATTCCTTAACTCACTTATTAAGTCGCAAGACTTACTTAGACTTCTTGTCTGCGACGTGACCACGATAGGTACGTGTAACCGCGAATTCACCGAGCTTATGCCCGATCATATTTTCAGTTATCAATACTGGGACGTGTTGCTTGCCATTATGCACAGCAATTGTTAGTCCTATCATGTCTGGTAGAATTACCGAACGACGTGACCAAGTTTTGATTGGCTTACGGCTGTTCGCCTCAACGGCTACAGCAACTTTCTTCATTAGATGGGCGTCAATAAACGGCCCTTTTTTTACTGAACGAGGCATCAGTATATCCTTCTGTAATCTTTAATTTGCCTGGCGCATGTTACGCCAGACTGCTTATCAAATATTCTTGATAATTACTTTTTACTTCGACGACGAACAATGTACTGATCAGTACGTTTATTGCTGCGCGTCTTGTAACCCTTTGTAGGCATACCCCAAGGTGACACTGGGTGACGACCTCCGGAAGTCCTTCCCTCACCACCACCATGTGGGTGATCGATTGGGTTCATCACCACACCGCGAACGGTTGGACGAATACCACGCCAGCGTGTCGCTCCAGCCTTACCCAAAGAGCGTAAGCTGTGCTCGCCATTACTGACTTCACCTATAGTTGCTCTGCAATCTGCTAAAACTTTACGCATCTCACCTGAGCGCAACTTCAAAGTTGCATAAGCACCTTCTTTCGCTGCAAGCTGAGCAGAAGTACCCGCACTTCTGATCATCTGCGCACCTTTACCCGGCTTCAACTCAATACAATGAATTGTCGTACCCAAAGGTATATTACGAATAGGCAATGTATTACCTGGCTTAATTGGCGCGCTAGTACCAGATTCAACTCTGTCCCCAGCCGCAACCCCTCGGGGCGCGATAATATATCTTCTTTCGCCATCAGAGTAAAGTACTAATGCAATATTAGCGCTTCTATTTGGATCATATTCGATTCGCTCCACCTTAGCAGGGATTCCGTCCTTGGTACGCTTCCAGTCTATGATACGATAATGACGCTTATGACCCCCACCAATGTGGCGAGTGGTAATTCTTCCATTATTGTTACGGCCACCGCTTTTCTTTAGTGGTGCCAATAAAGGCGCATGAGGCGCACCTTTATGTAAATCCAGTGTTTTTACCTGAACTACACTACGCTGCCCTGGCGACGTAGGTCTTTTCTTGATAACTGCCATTGCTTTCTCCCAGCTTACTCAGAACCAAGAAAGTCAATTTCTTGACCTTCTGCCAACTGAACGTATGCTTTTTTCCAGTTGCTACGCTTGCCCATGAAACGACCATGTCTTTTTGCTTTACCTTTGACATTTGACACGTTTACACGCTCAACATCAACCTCAAAAAGCGCCTTTACAGCCGCTGCGATTTCAGGCTTAGTTGCATCTACAGCAACTTTAAAAGTAACTTGATTCGCACTGTCGCCTAAATTTGCAGTTTTCTCGGACACATGTGGTCCTAAAATTACTTGCAATAATCTTTCTTCTCTCATGATAACCACGCTCCAATTCTCTCAACTGCAGCTTTAGACATAACAACCTTATCAGCAGCTACTAGGTCATACGGATTTAACTCCCCAACACCTAAAAAGCCCACATTAGACACACCCGACAATCCTCTAGCTAGGTTCACGTCGGCCTCCGCTTCAACAAACAGCACTTTACTAGTCAACATATCGTGATCTTTCAAAAACGCTTTACCAGCCTTAGTCTTTGGTTCAGATAATGTAACAACATCCATGACAACCAATCTGTCTTGGCGATTTAGCTCAGCCAAAATTGCTGCCATGCCCCCACTATACTTTTTACGTTTATTTTTTTGTTTGTTCTTGCGCTCGGGAGGAGCCGCAAAAGCGCGTCCGCCACCGACCCAAATTGGACCACGAGTAGTACCTGCACGAGCACGGCCAGTCCCTTTTTGACGGAAAGGCTTAGCACCACCACCAGAAACCTCTGAGCGTGTTTTCTGGGCCTTACTACCTTGACGCTCGCCTGACATATAAGCGACTACAATTTGATGTATTAGAGATTCGTTGTATGGACGATCAAAAACAACATCGCTTACTTCTACTGAACCGGCATCTTTGCCGCTCACATCTATTACTTTAAGTTCCATAATTCACCTCAACCTTGCTTAACTGCTGGACGAACGATTACGCGACTTCCCTTAGAGCCAGGCACAGAACCTTTAACTAAGATTAGATTGCGCTCAGCATCTATGCGAACAACATCAAGATTTTGAATTGATTTTCTAACATCACCCAAGTGACCCGCCATCTTTTTACCTTTAAAGACACGTCCTGGAGTTTGGTTTTGACCAATTGAACCCGGCGCTCTATGAGATAAAGAGTTACCATGCGTCATACGCTGAGAACTGAAATGATGTCTTTTAATTCCACCTGCAAAACCTTTCCCTTTCGAGGTCCCAGTTACATCTACCTTAGAGACTTCTTCCAAAACATCTAAAGTGATTTCTGCACCTAAAGTGAAATTAGCCAGCTCAGTTTCTTCTAAACGAAACTCCCAAAAACCCTGACCTGGTTCTATTTCTGCTTTCGCATAGATACCAGCTTCTGGCTTAGTGATACGGTGTGGCTTTTGCGCTCCTGTAGTCACCTGCAATGCAGAATAACCATCTGAGTCTTGATTTTTGATCTGCGTGACTTTATTTGGCAGCACTTCAATTACCGTTACTGGAACTGAAATACCATCATCCTGAAAAACACGCGTCATGCCGACTTTTCGGCCAACTAGTCCTAATGCCATAGTCATTACCTCTTATATGAGAGGAGGGATGGCTTCCCTCATCACAGGTTATCGAAAAAATTAAATACTATCCGAGACGAATCTGAACATCCACACCTGAAGCAAGATCTAAACGCATCAAGGCATCAACTGTCTTATCAGTCGGATCTACAATATCTAACAAACGCTTGTGCGTACGTAATTCATATTGATCTCGCGCATCTTTATTCACGTGCGGAGAAACAAGGATCGTATAACGTTCATGCCTAGTCGGCATAGGGATTGGACCCTTAACTTGCGCACCAGTACGCTTAGCCGTGTCAACAATTTCCTTAGCAGATTTATCGATTAACTTATAATCGAAAGCTTTTAAGGTAATGCGAATGCTTTGGTTACTCATGGATATTTCCTAAAACTATTAAATTTACGCTATGATTTTAGCAACAACACCAGCACCAACAGTACGGCCACCTTCACGAATCGCAAAACGAAGACCATCTTCCATTGCAATCGGTACGATTAGCTCTACTACCATATTGATGTTATCACCAGGCATCACCATCTCAACACCCTCTGGCAACTCTACAGCACCAGTTACATCTGTTGTTCTGAAGTAAAACTGTGGACGGTA
>CAKMZF010000028.1:0-19773 GCA_929200405.1 uncultured Gammaproteobacteria bacterium
GATGATGTCTATGGAGATGACGTCTATGGAGATGACGTCTATGGCGCATATGAGACGGCTATAACGAATAAAGTTGGTGTTTTTGACAATCTTAATGGTGCTAGCTCTTTCACAGGTGCAGTAGCCAATATCGCTAGTAATCCTGTTTTAGAAGAATCCCCCGTCTTTGCTAATAATCTTGATAGCGTAAGCTCCCTCTATGAAATTCTAAATGAGGTGCAAGGTAATTTAGAGAGTGATTACCTATTGTAATTCTCTATTCTGGCCTAAATCTACATTCCGTCTTCTATGTGAAAAAATAAGCATATGGAGCTAGGCCTTTTAAGGCACTGCATGCAGTGCCTGTGGTTTTCAAAGTGTTTTCCGTCTTTAATTTCTTTCTCAAAATACATAGAGACTGCCTATTAGCCCTTGGCTTGTTCCGGCTCTGTCTTTACAATAACTTCATTATATTAACAGTTGTGTATGCGGCAGAAGACATATGTCCTCGTTTCCAGTTTTTATCAGTGTTTTTTTAGCTGGCGGCAGCGGTGCTGTGTGTCGTTACGGTGTGTCTCTTTGGCTGCCGAATGCGCAATATCCTTGGGCGACTTGGCTGGTTAATGTGCTGGGTTCTTTTTTGATTGGCCTGATTGCTACAGTTGCCTTATCGAATGCGTGGAGTCCTTTATTGCGGTTGGGACTGATTACTGGTTTTTTGGGCGGCTTCACTACATTCTCTGCCTTTAGTTTGGAGACTTTGCGCTTGCAGGAGCAAAGCCCTATTTTGGCTTTGGGCTACGTGCTTACTACTGTGGTGTTGTGCATTGTCGCAGCTAGACTTGGGGTGATGGTTGCCAAGGTGTTTTAATGCTGTGATTGTCATTTCGTATTGGCAGTTTGTAGAAAATTTTAGTTATTTTTGATTTTATAGAATATTGGAGTTGATATGTTAGATGTTCGACGTTTACGAACAGATATTGAATGGGTTGCTGCTAAGTTGGCGGATCGTGGCTATGTGTTGGATGTTGAGAGGTTTCAGGTATTGGAGTCTTCTCGCAAGGCGCTACAGGTTGAAACTCAGGAGTTGCAGAATCAACGTAATACTCAGTCTAAGTTGATCGGTCAACTAAAATCAAGAGGCGAGGATGCTAGTGAGGTGCTAGCAGAGGTTGGCAATATTGGGGATAGGCTTACCGAATGCGAGCTTAAGCTAACAGAGTTACAGGCTGAGTTAGATCTGTTTTTAAAGTCTACGCCTAATATTGCTAGTGATGCAGTGCCTGTTGGTACGTCTGAGAACGATAATGTTGAGATCCGCAAAGTAGGTACGCCTAGAGTGTTTGATTTTACTCCTAGGGATCATGTCGATTTAGGGGGGCAAGAGCTTGCTTTTGGCACTGCTGCTAAATTGACTGGTAGTCGCTTTTGCTTGGTTCGAAATGAGATTGCGCAATTACACCGTGCTTTGGCGCAGTTTATGCTAGACACTCATACCAGAGAGCATGGCTATGAAGAGGTAATAGTGCCGGTTATTGTAAATACCGATACTTTGACCGGCACTGGGCAGTTGCCTAAGTTTGAAGAGGATTTGTTTAAGCTCAACCATGACAAGGGTTATTATTTAATTCCAACAGCGGAGGTACCCCTGACCAATATCGTTGCTGATACGATTATTGAGGAAGAGGCACTGCCGTATAAGTTTACCAGTCATTCTAATTGTTTCCGCAGCGAGGCAGGTTCAGCAGGGCGTGATACTCGTGGCATGATTCGCCAGCATCAGTTTGAAAAGGTTGAGATGGTTCGCATTGAGCATCCTGAAAACTCTTACCAAGCGTTAGAGGAGATGACAGGACACGCGGAGAATATCTTAAAGAAACTAGATCTGCCATATCGGGTGTTGATTTTGTGTACTGGCGATATCGGTGCGGGGGCTACGCAGACTTTTGATATAGAGGTTTGGCTGCCTGCTCAAGATAAATATCGTGAAATTTCTAGCTGTTCTAATTGTGAGGATTTTCAAGCCAGGCGCATGCAGGCGCGGTATCGTGATAAAACCACGGGCAAGCCACAGTTGGTGCACACGCTAAATGGCTCTGGTTTAGCAGTTGGTCGTACTTTGGTGGCGGTGTTGGAGAATTATCAGCAGGCTGACGGTTCGATAAATATTCCAACCGTTTTACAGCCTTATATGGGTGGCAAAACGGTTATTGCTGCTAGACCAGCTGAAGTATAAAGAGGTATTGGTAGTATTATGAGCAAAGGAAGAATCTCCTATCAGGGCGAAGAAGGCTCTTATCATCACTTGAGTTGCCAGAAGGCATATCCTGATTACGAGCCAATGCCGTGCAAGACTTTTCACGATGCTTTTGATGCTGTGAGCAATGGCACTGCTGACTTGGCTATGATTGCGATAGAGAATAATCTCGGTGGTCGTGTTGCCGAGGTGCATTCATTAATTCGTAATTCTGATTTGCAGATTATTGATGAACATTTTCAGCCGATTAATCACCATTTACTCGCCGTGAAGGGGGCTTCTTTAGAGACTATAACGACAGTTTATAGTCATGAACAGGCGTTGGATCAATGTCGTGGATTTTTGCGCAGCAATGGCTTACATAGAGTGGTTTACGCAGATACCGCTGGTGCTGCTAGAATGGTGTCCGAAAATAAAGATATTACCATCGCGGCTTTGGCATCAGAGATTGCTGGCAATATCTATGACTTAGAGAGCTTGGTTGTTGGAGCGCAAGATCAGAAAGGCAACACCACAAGGTTTGTTGTGCTGAGTAAAACGCAGGCTTATGAATCTGCATTGGCAGATAGACCATGTATGATGAGTCTGATATTTAAAGTCAAAAGCGTGCCTGCCGGTTTGTATAAAGCTTTGGGTGGTTTTGCCACCAATGGCGTGAATATGGTGAAGTTAGAGAGTTATATCGCCAATAACCAATTTGAACAAGCAGAGTTTTATGCCGAGATAGAAGGGCATATTGACGATGAGGCGGTGAAGTTGAGTTTAGATGAGCTGAGGTTTTTCAGCCATGAGGTAAAGATAATGGGGATGTACCCCAAGCATAGCCACCGCCTTAGGTAGTTTTGCTGAGAAAAATTAGGTGAAAACTCTAGATATTTAACATTTCGGTGCAATGTTGTTTTTATATTTCAGCTTGTTTTAATGCCGTACCTACCATCTAGAGCGTCGTTTTACTTTATAGTGCTGACTAGGACTGATTCGGAGAGAATATGGCTATTTCATTAGCAGCGGAATTACTAAAAGGCAGAAAGATAGGGTTAGAGCGCGAGACTGTACGTGTTGATATGAAGACTCAGCAGTTAGCGATGACAGCAAACCCTGAGGCACTAGGCAGTGCGTTAACTCACCCCAGCATTACCACAGATTACGCCGAGGCGATGTTAGAGTTTGTCACAAGTACTCATGACACCACACAAGGTGCTTACAACGCTCTTTTGCAGGTAACCGCATGGACTCAGAAACAGTTAGCTGCTAGCCATGAAGCATTGTGGCCTTATAGTATGCCACCCAAATTACCCAGGGGAGATGAGATAGCCCCAGCCAATTATGGCAATAGTGGGGTTGGGCAGTTTAAGCATATTTATCGGTTAGGACTTGGCCACCGCTATGGTCGCGAGATGCAGCTTATCAGTGGAGTGCATTTTAATTATTCTCTAAGCGAAGCTGCGATTACCCAAATAGCGACCGAGCATGGCTATGCATTTAGCTCTGCTAAGGAAGCTCGGAATATGGTTTATCTAGGGGCGATTCGCAATATCCAGCGCTATGGTTGGTTGGTGAGCTATTTACTAGGTGCAAGTCCTCGGGTAGATCCGGCATTTGTATGTGCTGTGCAGCGGGCAAATGAGCTACCAGAGTCTGCTATGGAGAAATATCAACAGGCGACTTCGTTGCGGATGAGTGATATTGGTTACACTAATAAGCGGCGCTGTCGCTGGCAGGCGCAGCTCAATGATTTTGACGGTTTTATAGATAGCATAGCAGTTGGGTTGGCAGAAACCTGTGGAATCTTCCAGAATATGCCTATCAAAAATGCTGATGGCGAATGGCAGCAGTTAAATGACAAAGTTTTACAGATAGAGAATGAGTATTACAGCATTGCTAGGCCGAAGTCTGTGGCAGAGGACGGCGATCCGCCGATTGTGTCTTTGTGCAAGCAAGGTGTTCAGTATTTAGAGTTGCGATTAACCGATATCGACCCATTTCAAGCTAATGGCATGTCTGCTAAAAGTTTGGTGTTGTTGGAGTTGTTTTTATTGCATTGTATGGTTATGCCTTCTCCAGCAATTTATCCTGAGCAACAGGCGAGATATGATGAAAACAGGCTTAGAGTTGCTGAAGCGGGTCAAATGAATGCAATGCTGCGGATGGATGATGACAGCGAAGTTTCTGCCAAGGATGCTGCATTGGCAATATTAACTCAGTTTCAAGATTTAGCGGAAACTCTAGATGCGGCCAATAAAGTTAGTTTGGCAGAGGGGCAAGCTGTGGGGCCTGCGGCGGTGATGGTGGTTGAGGAGTATCAAAACGAAGTTAAAGCCAATAGTTTGTTATCGCACCGTGTGGCAGCCGCTATAGATGATATAGACAGCCCAGAGCGCGTAGATAGGTTTGGTTTTGATTTGGCGCGACAGCATCAGATGTCATTAGTGGAGTCGAATATTATCAGTGAGCAGACAGATGCCTTGATGGAAAAACAGCGGCTTGTTTCTTTGCAGCAAGCACAGGAGATAGAACAGAGTAGCGAGAGCTTTACCGAGTATAGAGAAAAATACTATGGTAAGTTAGAAAAAATGTTTGAGCATCGCAAGATCCCCATTTTGAATTAACCCCAAATTTGGTTTTCATTAATTCCGCTATTTACTGCTATGATCTGCTGATAATATAGAAGTAGTCGATCAGCCACCTTATGCTCAGTATCAAATATAGCCATCAAGTTTCACATCTCGCACAAGATTTGATGCGGATGCTTGCTAATAGTGATGTTGACCCATTACAAACAACTCCCATAGTGGTGCAAAGTAATGGCATGGCGCAGTGGCTGAAGATGCAAATTGCAGATCAGCAGGGCATTTGTGCCAATGTGCAGTTCCCATTTGCCTCTAGCTATCTTTGGCGAATCATTCGTCAAGCCCCTGCGCTAGAAATTCCCAGTTTAACGCCGTTTGATAAACCAGTATTGGTCTGGCGATTACTGGCATTATTTCAAGACAAAGCCACCTTGCAACGTTGGCCTGCATTACAGCATTACGTAGACACACAACAGCGCTCACAGCAGGCACAATATTATTTTGCTTATCAGTTAGCTGATGTCTACGATCAGTATCAATTATATCGTCCGGAGTGGGTTCGTGCTTGGCGCGCTGGGGATTTCTCTAGTATTCGAGATTATCCAGATAATCTATGGCAAGCACAGTTATGGCATTGGCTAAATAACAATAGCTATTTAGATAGCTCTAGTCTTGATAGTAATGATAAAGCAGTAACTAGCCCCAGAAGTCGAACCGATTGGTTGTTGAAATTTCCTGAATTATTACCAGAGCTTGCCGCTGCCGGTAAGTTGCCAAATCAATTATTTTTATTTGGCATCAGCAGTTTGCCACCGCTGATATTGCAGCTCTATCAAGCGTTAGCCGAGTACAGCGATATTACTTTGTATTTGCTGAATCCCAGTGAGATGTATTGGGGCGACCAACTCAGTGCCAAAGAAGCTCAGCGTGTTGCGGAGCAGCAAGGTGGTAGTATTGATGACTTGCTTGCCTCGCAAAACCCGTTGCTGGCATCTATGGGACGTTTGGGTCGAGACTTTATTGACCAGTTATTAGATGCTGCGGATATGATTCCGTTGGCAGATGAAATTGAGTATCCTTCCTCACAGGCAACAGATGAGTTGCCTGTAGATTTACCGCTTTCAACAGATGAGTTGCCTGTAGATTTGCCGCTTTTTGCCACAGTAACAAGTGATGACGATCAGTCATTGCTAAGCTGTATTCAGCAGCAAATACGCTGTGCAGCACCTGCTTCGGAGTTTCCACTAGCCGACTCGGCAATGATAGAAGGTAGTGATAGTCTCATCAAAGATGCTTCTATTGTGATTACCAGTAGTTACACGCCTAAGCGCGAGGTTGAAGTACTGCATGATTATATCGCAGAATGGCTAAATTCCGGTGATTATCAGCCTACGGATATTTTGGTGATGACACCGGATATTCAAACTTATGGTTCGCTGGTGCAGCGTCATTTTAGCCAAGCCACGCCTTATATTCCGTATTCCGTGGCCGACAGCAGTAATGGGGTTCAACTTAATCTATCTACCTTGTTGTTAGATGTATTAAAGCTGGTTAATAAGCGTTGCAATATTACCGAGCTACTTAAAATATTGGAGCAACCTCAAGTCATGGAGAGATTTGAGTTAGATGGTTTGAAGGTGACGCAAATCACCAAAGCGGTAGAGAACATCGGCATTCGATGGGGGCTTAGTCGGGAGCATATTCGACAGTTTTCTGTTGAAAATACCGGTTACACTTGGGGCTCTGGGTTGCAAAAAGTTATGTTGCAAAGTGTCTATGGTAATGCTGTAAATCTTGATAGTTCTCTTCAAGCACAAGGCAGTGATCGGAATGGTGATGGCTATGTTAGAACTATGGATGATGGTCTTGAGCAGGCATTATCCCAATTTTGGAATTTTTATCATATTATTGATCGTTTTGTGTATCAGGCATTGCAAACCCAAACCCCGCAGCGCTGGGTCGAGATTTGTCGAGATTTAGTGAACACGTTGATAGCACCAGATGATGATATGCGTCATGCGCATGAAAGTCTAATGAATCAGTTAGCACAGATTGCCGATGCCATCGAAGTTGCTGAGCATTGGATAACGGCAATGACGGTAGATGCTGATGTTATCTCTGCTTATCTGGAGCAGATGTTGCCCGATAGCGAAGGCAAGCAGGGCTTTTTATCTGGTGGTGTGACCATCGGTTCTATGGTGCCGATGCGTTCCATTCCTTTTAAAATTATCGCTTTCTTAGGGTTAAATGATGGGATATTTCCAAGGCAGCACCAAAGTGCAGATTTTGACCTGAGCCAAAAGCAATATAAATTAGGTGATAGAAATCGCAGAAGTGATGACCGCTATATGTTTCTTGAAGCCCTCATGGCAACGCAAGAAAAGCTTTATCTAAGCTATAACGGTCGTGAGCCAATTAAGAATCAGCACAAACCACCGTCACCGATAGTGACGGAGTTTATGGCAGTGATGGCTGAGACTATGCAGCAGCCTTTGAGCAAGCTGCAACAGCAGTATGTCGATGAAACTTCATTACAGGCCTATTCCCCTCGTAATTTTAGCCATAATTTTAGCGGTGGTGATAGAGGTGGTGATCTAGGATTTGCCAGCTATAATCAAAAAGCATTACGAATGGCACAAACTTTAGTTATGTCTTCTGTCGATATCGGCAATAAGAAAAGCAGCAGCGAACGTTGGTTAGTCGGCACACCAAATATAGGGAATACGGCTCAGGTTAGTGCTGAGATAATCAAATTACAAACTTTGCAACGTTTTTGGTTGAAGCCAGCCTCAGTATGGTTATCCAAAGCATTGGGTGGTGCTATTCCACGTCAAGATGAGAGCGCACCTAGCGCTGAGGTTTTCGAGTTATCGCCATTGCAAAAGTATCAACAGAGAGATTTGCTAGCCAATCTTGCCAAGGAGCTGATTTCATCGCCACAAGCTTTTGGCGATGAGAAAGTCACGGAGGTAGATGTATTGGCTAAAATTTTGGCACTTTTTGATAGTAAAAATATTATGCCAGAAGGGAGCTTTGGCGCAGATTTAAAGCAGCGTATGCAGCAGGGTTGGGTGGAAATTTTTGAATCTCTTGGCAGACATACTAAGCATTGTCAAAAGTCAGTTCGGGTCGAAACCACATGGCAAGGCGGTGCTGCGATTATACCTGCGATCCTAACCGTCAATGATGACAATGCCTTGCTCAGTGTTGCCAGTGTCAAAGGTGATGCGGTAGATTTCAGAGCAATATTTAATGCTTGGATTTCCCATGTCTGTGCCAATGTTTGGCAAATGCAGCAGGGGCAGCACAGTTTGCCTAGTCAGTTAATTACTTTGTCACCTCTACATGAAAAGGCAGTGGTCTCAAGTTATACCTTTACAGCCATAGAAAAACCTAGACCAATTCTCAATGCGCTTTTGAATGATTACAACAGAGGCCAAACTGAATTGTTGCCGTGGTTGCCCGATGCTAGTTCTATTGCTTATAAAAAGCAATTGTTAGAGCTGCAAGAAACACAAGATAGTAAAGAGTTGGCAAAGTTTGAGTCTACATTGCTAAAAAACTGGCATGATAAATGGCAATACGACGAGGCTTTACAGTTGTTATATCCCGACAATGATGTGTTGCATTCAGCATTGTTTTTAGAACTAGCAATGAAGCATATGGCACCAGTTTTTAGTCATTGTCCAGAATTACTTGAGATGTGTTAAGGGATGAATGATGTGAATGTAACCCCTCAAGCTTTTTCTGTGACTTCATCGCCTGTTCGGGGTCGAGTATTGTTAGAGGCCAGTGCAGGCACCGGTAAGACTTTTAGTGTAACCAAAATTGCGCTGCGTTATTTATTAGCAGGTACGGCATTACCGAATATATTGTTGGTGACATTTACCAATCTTGCCACCGCCGAGTTACGGGCTGCGCTGAGTGCTGAGCTTTATGCGGCTCTACAGATTGTTGAGGATTTAGTTGAGCGATCTAATCAAATAGGTAAAGGGATCAGAGACGCCTTGCAGTCAGCCTTGGAGCAAGATCATACTGCGGCAGAAACTCGGATTTTGTTGGAAATATTTGCTAACTTAGCCGATGAAGATTTGATTAGTGCGCAGCAGCGCTTGCAAATTGCGGTGAAATCGACTGACTTAGCAGCGGTATGGACGCTACATCAATTTGCCATACAGGTCATGGCGGATAATACTTTTTCGGTATCTCAGCCATTTGGGCAAACCGTGGAGTTAGAGGTTGCACCCTATGAGACTCAGGCGATTTTAGATTTTATGCGCTTGCATTATGTTAATAACGATGAGAGTCAATCTGAGAGTCGCAGTATTGAAGAAGTTAGCGAGGGCAGTCAGCCAGCGTTGCCTGTGCTGACGCAAGCGCAATTGCTGAATCTGTTACAGTTGCAACGTAATAAGCCAGATATTCAGTTTTATGATCGATATGAAGCACAGGCAGGTAATGATGGTGATGTGCTGAAATGGCAGCCTTCGGCTGAGATAGAACACTATAGACAGCAAGCTGAGCAGGCATTTTCGGCTGTTTTGCAGGAGTATCATCAAACTGCTGAGGAGTTTGCAAACTACCTGCGAGATATTGAACCGACTTGCAGTAAGAGTACATTCAAAGCAGATCGAAGAGAACTCATCGTTAAACAGTTGGATATTTGGAGCAAGACTGCCTCAACCATTGCGATGTTGCAAGATATTAAGTCTGATAAACCCGCGCATATTAGCAACAGCCTATTTTCGTTGGCGGCTGATTATTTCTCTACCAAGGTAATCACTAAGAAACATCAAGATGATTTTGAACCGCCAAAGTTAATGCAGTTAGTGGAGTCTTTTAGAGAGGTTTTTGTGCTGTATCAGCGACAGCGCTCTGCGGCAAAGAGTGCCTTTATTCATTATGCAAGTTGTTGGCTTTTACAGCGGTTTGAGCTATTACTCAGTAAAGATTATATTACCGAGGCATCCGCAGCATTTCGATTTTTAGCAGAGGCATTATCCGGTGAAAGTGGCGCATCAATTGCGGCGCAGATTCGGCAGAAGTTTAGCCTGACCATTGTTGATGAGTTTCAAGATACGGATCCGCTGCAATTTGAAATTTTAGACAAACTGTTCCCAGATAAAGTTCATCATAATTTGGTATTGGTGGGAGACCCTAAGCAGGCTATTTATCAATTTCGCGGTGCGGATATCTATGCTTATTTGGCCGTTATTCATAGTGCGAATATTTATTATTATCTAGATACTAATTTTCGCAGTGATGCTCTATTGGTCGCTGGTGTGAACAGTTGTTTTTTTGATAATGAGCACGGTAAGCCTAGTTTTGTGCTAGAGAATATTCAGTTTACTGAAGTTAAGGCTATCCATAGCGAAGCGCGCTTACAAGTCGATTCAGCGCTATCAAGTATTCCTTTGCAAGTTTGCCTGCAGCCCTCAGAGATGAATGCTGAGAAAGCACGGAACAATGCATTAGCAGAGACTGGTAGGCAGATTCAACAACTGCTAACGACAAATAGCTTGATTACCAAAAATGATCAACAACGGGCATTAACAGCTGCTGATATTGCGGTACTGGTCAATAGTAATAATGATGCCAAAGCAGTCTATCGCTATTGTCAATCGATTGGACTGCCAAGTGTCTTGCACTCAGCTGATAGTGTCTATCAATCTGACATTGCCAAGCCACTGCTGTGGTTGCTGCAAACCATTGCCTGTGGTGGTAGAAGTGACTATTTAACCACTTTGATGATGACGGACTTTTTTGCCATGACGGCTGATGAAATTGTCGCTGAAAAGGCCTCATCACGATGGGTGGAATATCTGAATGCCCTGCAGATTGCGCATATGACTTGGCAGCAACAGGGCATTGGCAAGGCTATTCATGCCCTAAGCGATAAGATGGCGATAGAGGATAGGTTGCTGCTAGGTAATCAAACGCGTCATATTGCTGATTTTGAGCATTTGGTTGAGTTAATTCATCAATATGAGCAAGAGCATCAGGCAGATGTGGAGCAACTGTTGCAATGGTTTCAAAAGCGCGTGCTTGCCGAAGCGGTAGAAGATGACTTAGGTGCCGAAGTCGCGCAAAGGCGGATTGATACAGATGATGCTGCGATTACGATTATTACCATTCACAAGAGCAAGGGGCTTGAATATCCAGTGGTTTTCTGCCCGTTTTTACATAAAATGGGTGGCGTAAATCGCTATAGCGATTTGAGTTATCATACAGTCGATAACGCGGCTGCTAAAGTAGAAAATCAAAATCCGCATTACAAATTGATGTATGTAGCAGATGGTAAAGCGCCTCATATTGACAGCAGTTCCTTACAGGAGATGCAGAAGCAAAGTGCCAAGGAAGTATTAGCAGAAAAGGTTAGACTGCTGTATGTGGCGATGACGCGAGCATCCATGAGGCTGATTTTGATTGATCAATGTCAGTCTCCAAAATATCATCCGATGCAACATTTACTGGGTAATGATGCTTTAGAGGGTCAAAAAAGTGAGCAAAATTTTTTGAATGGCTATCAAACATTGGCGGATAAAGCGCCAAATAGTATTGCAGTTACCAAGATAGCAGAGGTTGCTGGGCAGCCGAATTTTCAAGATTTCAGTTTAGAATCTTCTACACCAGAATTAAGTGTTAGTGTTTTTGAAAGAGAATTACAGCCGAGTTGGATATTTACCAGTTTCTCGGCTTTAAAATCTGCCAGTGAAAAGCGCTACAGTAAGCGTGAAGGAAAGGTAGATATTGCCTCTGTTGATGAAGACAGATTGGCAGAGAGCAGTACGGTTAGTAATTCAGAGGGCAATGCAGAAGTTAATTCATTGGTAGCAGGTGCTAATGCTAGTCTTGCAACAAAGGATGCCATTACTGCTAATAGCCATGCTATTGCCGATTTGGAGGCAGAATTAGAGGTGGAATTAGAGTCTTACCGATTCCGATATCCGGCAGGCGCACAATACGGCACCCTGATTCACAATGCCTTTGAGGAGATTTCTTTGGCGGATTTTGGCAATCATAGCGTTGGCGATTCAGACAAGATAGTAGCTGTAGAAGGTAAGTTGCAACAGTTGATTACCAATGCCAATTTACCAAAATCTGTTGACGCTAGCGAGCTTCGAACTTGGTTGGCGGCATGTTCTCACAAAAAATTATCAGCGGGTTTCTCGTTGGCTGATATTAGTGACACAGCATTACCAGAAATAGAGTTTTTATTACCAATAACCGAGCTTGGTTTACAGCGCTTCCAAACGGAGCTTCGCAAGTTGACTAGTCATTTTCCAGAGGTTGATAGGTGGCTGGATGAGCACCCCTTGCAGTTGCAAGCGTTCGCTCCTCGGGGGTATATCAAAGGTTTTATAGATCTAACCCTACGACATGACGGGCGCTATGCCATTCTTGACTATAAAAGCAATCACCTCGGTAATGAGCAACTGGCGTATCAGTCAGAGGCGTTGCGAGCGGTAATGGTAGAGACTGGCTATTGGCTGCAGTTTGTTATTTATAGCTTAGCCTTGCATAGATGGTTGTCTCAGAGGTTGCCTGATTACTCTTATGAAAAGCATATGCTTGGTGGTGTGTTTATGTTTCTTCGAGGGATAGATCACAACACGGACATAGGAGAAGGAGAGTTTTTTGCCTGCCTTAGTGAGATAGAAATGGATGGCTTAGATAAGGCGCTGGCGAGTTAATCAAGCTATTTTTAGTATCACGTCTAGTATTTGAAATGCTTGAGAAGTCGCAGTTTGTTCACTTTAACAGTATAATGTGCAAAGTGTTGAGATAATCAACTTATTACAGTCACCTGATAGGTGGCAACAATGCATGATTAATAGAAATGATACTGAGTAGAAGGCTACAGGGACTATATGGCTGCTTATCAATTAACAACAGAAATCACGGAACTGTGTGGCGTAAACTTACCGTTTATACAAGCTGGAATGACGCAAGAAGTCGCTACGCCTGAGTTTATTAGTGCGTTTTCCAACGGCGGTGGATTGGGTGTGCTGTCTACTAATGAGTTAGATGAACATGCATTAGAAGGCAAAATACAAGCGGTGAAAGCACTGACTCAATATCCTTTTGCTGTCGAAATTCATGTTTCTCACTCCAAGAGTTTGGATCTAGTGGATAATGAGACGCAAAAATTGGTGACCGAAGACTGGCTATTACGCTACAAGCGAGAGTTGTCATTAGACAATAGCAAAACAAAATACCCTCCAGCATTATCATGGGAGTCAGGGCTAGATATTGCCCTAAATCATGGCGTTCGGGTTGTTATCTTTACTCAGGGGTTACCCGACAGCGTGACCATGAAAAAGCTCAAAGCCGCTGATGTAACAGTGATTGCTACGGCGACTCATTTAGTCGAGGCGATAGTTGCCGAGGAGATTGGCTGTGATGCTGTAATCGCTCAGGGTATGGAAGCTGGCGGAGAGCGTGCGACTTTTATTGGTAAAGTCTCAGACGGCTTAAATCCGTTGACTATGCTGATTCCACTATTTGTCGATCATTTGGAAATTCCAGTGATTGCCTCCGGTGGTATAGGCGATGTTCGTGGTGCTTATGCAATGCTAGGCATGGGTGCTCAAGGCATGCAGATGGGCACTATTTTTATACCCAGTCCTGAGTCTGGTGCTAGCTCAGCTTATAAGCAGGCCGTTTTAAACAGCTTGGAGTGTTCAACAACTATAAGCAGAGTGTTCAGTGGTCGCCCTGCTAGAGTGATTATTAATCGACTCACCCGTGATGCTAACCGTATTGACTTTACTCTTCCAGCTCAAAAAGTACAGAGCAAACTCATGCGACCGCTTATTGAGGTGGCTAGAGAGATGCAAGTCACGGATATCATGCCATTGTATGCTGGCATTAGTGCTTATATGGCTTCAGAAGAATCGGTGAGTGAAGTGTTAGATGATTGGGCTTATGCGTTAACAGAACCGTATCGAGAGGATGACGATGTTGCTTAAAATAGGCTTTCTTCAGAGTTTATAGTTCGTTTCTTTATCTCCTGACTCTCGCTTTTGAGAGCAGAAACGCTCTGATATTAGGATCGCGGAAAATTATTACGGCTGTAATCTACTAATCTGCCAATTCGCGTCAGCAATAGTGCTGCGTTGGTAGCATATTCTATCGTGCATGCGTGAAGGCCGGCCTTGCCAAAACTCAATCTTATCTGGGATTAGACGATAGCCGCCCCAATGCTCAGGTCTGGTTATTTCTTGGCCGGCAAATTTTTCTCGGAAACTCTGTTCTTGATTCTCTAGCACCTGTCGTGAGGCTATTTGTTGTGACTGATTAGATGACCATGCCCCTAAGCGGCTGCCTGATGGACGAGAATTAAAATAAGCATCTGACTCAGCAGCAGAAGTTTTTTCAATTATCCCACGTACTCTAACTTGTCGCTCTAGCGGTTTCCAGAAAAAAACCAAACTTGCCTTGGAGTTATGGTCTATATCCTGACCTTTCTGGCTATGGTAGTTGGTGAAAAAACAGAAGCCGTGATCTATTAGTTTTAGCAATACAATACGACTATCAGGATAGTTCTCGGCATTAACTGTGCTTAATGTCATCGCTGTTGGTTCATCAACGTCAGCTGTAACAGTTTGCTCTAGCCATATGGTGAATTGTTTGATTGGGTTGATATCAATAGAGTCTTTATCTAGCTTTCCTTTGCGGTAATCTGTTCTAATATCATCAATTTTCATGGTCAGGCCTTACTTCACTGGTTTATTGTTACTGAATAAATAAATCGAGTCAGCTTTTTGTGAGTCTATCAGTGATTGGATTTTTACACGCCCTAACTAAAAGCGGAACCCGTAGGTTCCGTATATTAGTTATTTTTTAGACTTTGCTACGCGAGGCTTTTTTACGCTCATGTTCCAGTAAGTAGCGCTTTCTTAGGCGAATGCTTTCTGGTGTTACCTCAACTAACTCATCATTATTGATAAACTCCATCGCATATTCCAATGGTGTTTTTATGGCAGGAGTAAGTTGCAAGTTGTCATCAGTACCACTAGCGCGGAAGTTGGTTAACTGTTTAGCCTTCAATGGGTTAACTGTTAAATCATTCTCTCTGGAGTGAATGCCAATAATTTGACCTTCATAGACCTCTTGCGCTGGAACTACAAACAGCTTGCCACGCTCTTGTAGGGTCATTAGCGCATAACCTGCAACTTTGCCGCGATCCTGTGAGATTAATACACCGTTATGACGTTCACCAACACTGCCTTGCTTAACAGGGGCATAGTGGTCAAATACATGAAATAACAAACCTTGACCTGAGGTCATGGTCATAAAGTCTGTTTGAAAGCCGATAAGGCCTCTAGCAGGGACTAGATAGTCTAAACGGACTCGGCCTTTGCCGTCGAGCGCCATGTCCTTTAAGTCGCCTTTACGTTTACCCATTTCTTCCATAATGCCACCTTGGTTGGCTTCTGGAACATCAATGGTTACGTTTTCATATGGCTCAGACATTATGCCATCTATTTCACGAATAATTACTTGTGGTCTTGAAATGGCTAATTCATAGCCTTCACGACGCATGTTTTCAATTAGGATGCCTAAATGCAGTTCACCACGACCTGAGACCTGAAACTTATCGGGATCATCTAACTGCTCAACGCGCAGTGCCACGTTATGTAGTAGTTCACGATCAAGACGTTCTTTAATTTGGCGAGAAGTTACATATTTGCCTTCTTGTCCAGCAAAAGGCGAGTCATTAACCTGAAAAGTCATGCTAACCGTTGGTTCGTCAACTGTTAGGGCGGGCAATGCTTCAACATCAGAAGGAACGCAAAGGGTATCAGAGATATGTAAATTATCGATACCAGTAATCGCAATAATTTCACCTGCACTGGCAGTATCTGTTTCTATTCTGTTGAGACCTAAGAAGCCCATGATTTGTTGGATTTTACCGTTGCGGGTTTTGCCATCACTACCAATTAAGGTGATCGGCATGTTTTTCTTAACGGTACCGCGTTGGATTCTACCAATACCGATTTGACCAACATAACTAGAGTAGTCTAGTTGGCTGATTTGCATTTGGAAAGGGCCATCCATATCCACAGGAGGTACAGGAGTGTGCTCGACAATACGTTGGAACAGTGGTGTCATGTCGCCATCTGAAACATCAGCACTATCACCGGCAAAGCCATTGAGGGCAGAGGCATAGACCACAGGGAAGTCTAGCTGCTCATCGCTGGCGCCGAGGTTGTCAAATAGATCAAAGGTTTGGTCTACCACCCAATCAGGGCGTGAGCCGGGACGATCAATCTTGTTAATCACCACGAGAGGACGAAGTCCGCGCTCTAGTGCTTTTTTCGTAACAAAGCGTGTTTGTGGCATTGGGCCATCAACGGCATCTACCAACAATACAACACTGTCTACCATAGAGAGTACACGCTCAACTTCACCACCGAAGTCCGCGTGTCCTGGGGTGTCAACAATGTTAATTCGATAATCATCCCATTTAATGGCAGTATTTTTTGCCAAAATGGTGATGCCGCGTTCTTTTTCAAGATCATTTGAATCCATGATTCTTTCATCATAGGATTTGTGGCTATCTAGGGTGCCAGATTGTGATAATAGTTTATCAACTAGCGTGGTTTTACCATGGTCAACGTGCGCGATAATCGCTACGTTACGTAGATTTTCTATGGAATTCGACATATTTATTGGGATCCGAGGCATCAAAAAGAGCGCGCATTCTACCTGAAAAAGTAGGTGTTTGTCGCGATGATAAAAAAAAAGCTGAGGTAAATCTCAGCCTTATCTTAACAGTGCTTTTTTATCGCAATTAATTGCGATAAAAAAGCACTGTTACAGAAGAGATATCTATTAATCAAAGTAGATAGGCAGAGCGGTTGTTTCTTTAATGTTTTCCAAAACAATACTGATTCGAATACTGCCAACAATTTCGTTTGCTAATAAGTCATCATTAAGCTGTGTTAGCTGCTCTAGATTTTTGGTAGTAACTTTACAGATGATGTCAGTTGCGCCAGTTAAACGATAGGAGCCTTGAATTTCAGGAGTGCTAACAGCAAGCTCACGGAATTTATTGGCATTCTCTGGCGTTTGATTGACTAGGTTTATGTAGAAAAAAGCAATAATCTCAAACTTAAGTACTTCTGATGAGACATAAGCTGTGTATTGTTTAATTACGCCTGTCTGCTCTAATCTTGAGCGGCGGCGGGAGCATTGTGATTGAGAAAGGTGAATTCTTTCTGCCAGTTCTTGATTGCTTAGATGGCCTTCTTTCTGAAGTACATCTAATATTTTCATGTCGATTGCGTCTAGCTTAAACTTAGCCATAAGTTACCTCAAAAGTTTAATCATTACCAAAAATTTCTATTCCGTAAAACTTTGCCAATATCTGTGGTTTTTATAGCATTCCAAACTCTTGGGTAATCTATGCAGTTTCAGACAAAAGCGCCGCTAAAAATGAATATTATATAAATTTAAAGTTCGAATTTCAATGAAAAATTGCATAAATCGTACTTTTTTGAAAAAATTTATCTAACTTCAAGCGCGTTATTGTTTCGCGTAGGCACTATGTTAAGTGAAAACTATGTGTATTAATATATTCGGAGGGAAAAAGAATGTCAATTATGGTTATATTCGGTAATAAATCATTGTATATAGAAAATAATAAGAAATATATTGCCTCAATGGTATCAAATGACATAATTTATGGTAACAATTAAACAATGTATGAAATTCTTGCTAAGTTGCAAAAAACTCAATGAATATTTACAAACCTATTTCTATGTATTCGGTTATTATTACTTTGCATCTTGAGTGTTTAGACACATGACAGGTGTTTCATGACTTTAAGCAGTTTTTAAGGGAGCAGTAGCTCCCTTTTTTTTATCTATTTTTTGCTAATAATAATGAGTCTATCGTTGAGACTATAGTACTACTATTGTTGATAAGCTGCTTTTGCTTTAGATTTTTGGTCAGTCAAGTTATTATACGAAGAATAACTTTATATCCAATATCTCTCTAATTCCCACCATTGCTATATTCAGACAGACAATTTATAAAACGCGCCTCACGCAAAGGGGATGACATAGCAGTTAAAGTGACTGAGGCAGAGAAGCGCTTTTCTGAGAGACTTGCTCAAAAACCATCAGCTATAGCGTATCCTAATCTACCGGTTGTCGACTTTAAGAAAGAAATCATGCAATCTCTTGCAGAAAACCAAGTGATTGTTCTGGCAGGAGAAACAGGCTCCGGAAAGACAACTCAGTTGCCTAAGATTTGTTTAGATGCCGGTTTAGCAGATCATGGATTAATCGGCGTTACCCAACCTAGACGTATAGCAGCCAGAGCCGTGGCAACTAGAATAGCTGAAGAGCTTGGTCAAAAGCCCGGTACTGCTGTCGGTTATCAAACAAGATTCGAGCAATGTTATTCCAGAGATGGATTTATCAAAGTCGCTACCGATGGATTGTTGCTCTCTGAGATTCAGAGAGATCCTTATCTGAATAATTATTCCTGTGTCATTATTGATGAGGCTCATGAAAGATCGTTGAATATTGATTTTTTGCTAGGCTGTTTTAAACGTTTAATACCTAAGCGGCCTGAGCTTAAAGTCATTATTACCTCTGCTACAATTAATCCTGAGCAGCTGTCTGAGTATTTTGATAAAGCGCCGATGATTTTTGTGCCAGGCAGACAATTTCCAGTAGATATACTTTATCGCCCTTTAGAGCAGTCACCTGATTCAGATAATCCAGAGCAGAAGCAAGATAAGCGCGATGATGCTGCTGTTAGTTTGCCTCATGCGGTTGCAGAAGCTTGTGAAGAGGCGTGGCGTAGCAGTCGTGGTGAAGGCGATGTTTTGGTATTTCTTAGTGGTGAGCGTGAAATACAGGAAGCGGATAAAATTCTGAAAACTAGGAAATGGAATCGCACCGAAATTTTATCGCTTTATGGTCGCTTATCAGGTGCTGATCAGCAGAAGATATTTCACCCCGGATCCAATCGACGAGTGGTGTTGTCAACTAATATTGCTGAGACCAGTATTACCGTTCCCAGAATCCGCTTTGTAGTAGATTCTGGGCTGGCAAGAATCTCCAGATATTCGCCTTCATCTAAGCTACAACGTCTGCCGATAGAGCCCATTTCTCAAGCAAGTGCAAATCAAAGAGCGGGACGTTGTGGGCGATTAATGCCCGGTATTTGTATACGTCTCTATGATGAAGCAGATTTTGAGAGTCGGGATGAGTTTATCGCGCCAGAGATACAGCGGGTAAATTTAGCATCAGTATTATTGCAGATGTTGAGCATGCGTTTGGGAGATATTCAAGCTTTCCCATTTCTAACTCCGCCAGATACACGGGCTATTAATGATGGTTATAAGACATTAGAGATGTTATCGGCTGTGAAGGTTGGTCCTAATAAGCATTATCAGTTGACTCAAGTTGGTAAGCAGATGGCGGCAATGCCGATTGATCCGAAGTTGGCGAGAATTGTTATTGCGGCGCATAAGCTTGGGGCATTACAAGAATGCTTAGCAATTATTGCAGCTTTAAATGTTCAGGACATTCGTTTTAAACCCAAAGAAAAAACGGCTCAGGCAGAGCAGGCACATGCTGACTATCGAGATCCTGACTCTGATCTATTGTTTTACTGGAATTGTTGGAAAGATTTACAAGAAAACAAAAAAAGTTTATCAAATAATGGCTTTGCTAAGTATTGTCAGAAAAAATACCTTCGCTATCCTCGCGTTCGTGAGTGGCATGAAGTGTACAGGCAGATAACAGGAGTTATTAAAAACCAAAATTGGTCAATGAATGGCAAGCCTGCCAGTTATGAGGCGATACATCAGTCCATATTAACTGGCTTTATTAGCCAAGTGGCTACTGCTCATGAAGATCGGTGGTTTATTGGACCTAGAGGGCAAAAGTTACAAATTTTCCCTGGTTCCAAATTATCTAAGAAACCTCCGAAGTGGATTCT
>CAKMZF010000028.1:19873-22058 GCA_929200405.1 uncultured Gammaproteobacteria bacterium
CATAACAAATCTGTGCTAAAAGAGATTGAGGTGTTAGAGGCGCAACATCGTCGCCGTGATTTGCTGGTAACGGATATAGAGTTGGCTGAGAAATTTGCCAAATTATTGCCAGCTGAGGTTGTCGATGGTAAGAGTTTTGAGCGCTGGTATCGGAGCGCCTCTAAAAAGCAACCGGATTTGCTTTGCTTTAGCAGAGAAGATTTTTTGCAACAGAAGCAACCCGATACAGAGTTGCCTACAGAGCTAGATTGCGGAGTTGTCAAAGTGAAATTGCGTTATCACTTTGAGGTAGGTAGCGATGATGATGGTATTACCGCTATTATTCCTTTAGCTGTGCTTAATCAGCTCACAAGATTGCCTTTTGAGTGGTTGGTGCCTTCTATGTTAGAGGATAAAGTGGTGGCGTTGATTAAGGCTTTACCTAAAGCCGTGCGTAAATATTTGGTGCCAGCGCCTGATTTTGCTACCGCAGCGGTCTCAAAGCTTGAGATGATAGATAGAACCACGCATTCATTAATGGCTGAGCTAGTGCCAGTCTTTAGTCGTTTGTCAGGTCAGACTATTGAGGCGAATATGCTATTGGAGTCTAATTTAGAGCATCATCATAGAATGCGTTTTGAAGTGGTGGACACCGCGAATAAGCAGGCGGTTTTGGCAACTGGTAGGGATTTAACGGAGTTACAGCAAAGCCTCTCCGGTGAAGCCTCTAAGGCTTTTGTGACGTTAAAAAAGAAGGTTACTGCGACAGGTGCTGTAGAGGAAGTTAAGGGCTTGGTAGTTGGCAAGCAAAAGTCAGCGCGTCACAGTGAAAATAGTAAACAGCAGAGTAACTCAGCACTTCCGGAATGGTCTGATACACCATTACCATTGGAAATGGCGCGTCAACAAGATGGCATGACCGTAACGGTATTTCCAGGACTAAGTTGGAATAAAGGCGTTTTAAAAACGGAATTATTCGAAACCTCAGCGATTCGAGATATTGAAACCAGAGGTGCTTTGATCTTAGCAATACAGGCAAAAATTCCTGATAAATATCATTATATCGCCAAAAAACTACCTGATTTGCAGTCTCTAAAACTGGCATTGATCGGTTTAACAGAGGAGCAGAGCTTTATAGATGATTTGTTTCATAGACTAACGGATGATGTTTTTCTGTCAAACCAATGTCCAACTACTGTCACCGAATTAACAAGCTGTGTAAGCAAACACAAGGCAACATTGATTTCAGCTGCCACGGATATGATCGATAAGCTGTCAAAATCTATGACGGAGTGGCGTAAAATTAGACAGCGTTTAAATGAATTACATGAAACCCAAAAAGCTTCTCTGTGGCAACAAAGTATTGACGATATAGAGTCACAATTAAATAAGCTGATTTACAGCCGCTTCCTGCGCCATATTCCAATCACACAATTAAAAGAATATCAGCGTTACTGCAAGGCGATAGGGCTGCGACTCGATAAGCTTCAAGCAGGTGGCTATGAGCGAGATAAGCAAATGATGCTTAATTATCAACTATTAGAGCAGCAGATAGAGCGCAGAATAGCGCAATATCAACAGCTGAATATGTCAGTGCCGAAGTCATTGTGGGAATGCCGATGGTTGATACAAGAATTAAGAGTCTCCTTGTTTGCCCAAACACTAGGGACTAAACAGCCAGTGTCTAAAAAACGAATAGAGAGTAAATGGGTAGAAGTTAAAGCGCAAACTTATATAGCGGGCATTATAGAGTAGCCATGAAGAGCACTAGCATGCCAGATACTAGGTCGATAGCAGTTTTTGATAGCGGTAGCGGAGGCTTAACCGTGTTAAAAGCTCTGCGGGCGTTAGCTCCAGAGGCTGATACAGTGTATTGTGCAGATACCGCTTATTTGCCATATGGAAACAAAGTCCCAGCTGTGATTGAGCAGCGTATGTTGGATATTACCAGAGAATTAATAGAGCGTGAGAATATTGCCGGTCTAATTGTGGCTTGTAACACTGCTACTGCATTGGGGATTGAAACGCTGAGAAAGGCGTTTGAAATTCCTATTATTGGTATAGAGCCTGGCATAAAGCCTGCGGTTGAGTTAAGTAAAAATAAGTGTGTTGGGGTCTTTGCTACCGAAGCGACCATCGCTAGCGAGCGTTTTAGGACATTTATGAACTCTTACCAGAAATTAGCAGAGATTTACCCTGTAGCCTG
>CAKMZF010000029.1 GCA_929200405.1 uncultured Gammaproteobacteria bacterium
TGTGATAGAGTCGCTCAACAGCGTGATTGGTAAAGTCATCCGAAAACAAAAGTTATTGTCTAGTGATCATTCTGCTTCAAAAGTTGTGTATTTAGCGATTCAGAACGCCTCAAAAAATGGACGATGCCGATAAGAAACTGGAAACCCGCATTGAATCGATTTATGATTGAATCTGAAGACAGATTAGCCGATTATAAGTAAACCCAACTAAGGCAGTTAAACAGTTAAGTTTACAGTCTCGCATTACCTGTGGTTTATGCGCTATTTGATGTCCATCGATGGTGTCATTCATTTGCTCTCTATCAAGATCAATACAGTAGAGTGAGACAGAAACGAAAAATCCAGATCAATATGATTTATTTTAGAAAAAAATCGGTTTTATTGTAATAGAAATTATGCCAAACCCTCTGAAAATCAGAGGGTTTGGCATATATAGTATATCAAATCGAAAAATGCACGTGAGCTGACGATAGGATGGACTACTATAGAGAATTAATCACAGCTTCAAATGTTAATACAACAGTGCTACCGGTGGGTAGAGAGGTTATATTCCATTCTAGATTTCCGTTATTATTTGTCTGGCTATCACCGCCGGTCATTGAACCATCAACTAAAGTAAATCCCGCTGGTAGTACATCATTAACAACAGCGTCTATTGCGGTATCTTCCCCGGTATTTGTTACGGCAAGGCTAAAGGTAACAACTTCATCGAGTTGCGGTGTCAACGAACTTACAGTCTTGGTGATTGATAAGTCTACTTTATCAACTGCGGTAGCGGTCATGAAAGAAACCGGCTCAGCGGTATGGCTTCTGTCATAATCATCAATGCCAAACTGAATGCGATTGTTTTCAAGTGTGCTGCTGTTGTGCAGCTGCGCTTGACCCATATGCCAGCCGTCTGCTCCTGCCAAAGTCCCAATACCGAGTTCATAGCTGTTATTTAGGTTGTAGCCATGTTGTGTACTATTTGCAATCTCTTTAACGCCTTGGATAGTGTCAGTAGTCTTTCCAATTTGGTAGCGCACACCTGTGGGAGTTATTCCTGTACCTGAATCTATGGCGATAAAACCGATAGTTTCGGGTTCGGGGACAGTGCTTAATGCTAAGTTTGAAATATGCTTACCAATACAGGCATTGCCAGCGCTGTTTGCGATTGGGTCATCTGCTTTGGTGCTGCAGTTATTGGTCCACGCCGCTTGGTAGCCAGGGTTGTTATATGTCATCACTTGAGCAAATAATGCCGGTGTAGAGCCTGAGGCGAGTGCAGAGGCGGTTTGTCCAGTTATGTCATCTCCGAGAATGCCAGCTATATAGGGTGCGACGTTTACTGCGCGCTGTGTTTCTGCTTGTGTTGACTCTACTTTTCCAGCGACAAATGTTTTTGTATCTCCACCATCATCAAATGTATGTGTGCCCGATTCAGCGATTGTGCAAAATACATTAGAGGGAGTGGCTGTATCACTTGTAAGGTAAGGTTTTACGGTTACTTCAAAACCTGTAGAAGTTACGTTGTTCAGACGCGGTGATGCCATAGGATCTGCGGTTGTAGGGAGACCAGGTATTTCATAAGTACAGACAACTATAGGGTCTGTATATGTGTTGCTGAAAGTGACTGATTGGAAGGGATTATCAGTACCTGCACCGACTTCAGTAATTTTTATCATCTCTAGCTTGTCTGATAACATGGATCTGTCAGTTACAGCGGCAAATGCCATAGTCATATTCGCTATCATTGTTGTTAGTGCAATGATGCTTGAAATATTTGGTATAGGCATTTCCCCCCCCGTTAGTAACGTTTGCTACAAAAGATGTAAGTCTTGTAACTTTCATGTTGAATGACACTGTTTCGTTCTTTTACGAAAAAGAATTTATTAGTAATTAGCTTAACTGGAAAATACTACAGTATGCGCTAGTAAAAACAAGTAGTTGTTGCAGTGCTGACATTACTTATACATATACTACTTCTGCTCTTTATAGTCTTTTGGTTCTATTGGGGCATCGTTATAGTCATAGATAATGAGTTGGAGTCAGTATTGTTTGTTTTGAATGGTTGCTTTATCCAGATACGCATAACTGTGCGTGGCAGCTGCCATAAGAGGAGCTGTGTAACCGAACTGTTCCGCTAGAGCATTTAAGTGCAGATCTTTTGGTGCAGGGAGAGTTTGCTCGTAGACTTTGCTCTGGGCGCTTAACGTTGATTTCTACAGCAAGTTTTTTGCCGATTCTTTAGTCGATAGCAACAAAGGATTGGCTTTTCTTCTTGGCTGTCATGCCATAAAAACTAGCATATTCTCCGTGCTGGGCAAGCAATTAGTGGCAAAGATGGTGTTTAAATTAAAGAATCACTTCAAGACGCTGCAAAAAAGAATAATGCAAAACCTACCTGAAGAAGGCAAAGCAGACATGATTTGTATAATAAGGAAAGTGTTACATCAAGATGGATTGAGGATATGAAAAAGCAGCGATTAAGCTGCTTTTTCATAGATTGCAGGATTTGATTTATTTCCAGCGATTTTTGACTATCTTAGTGACCACTGCATTTTCGAAATAGAGGGTCAAATATTTCTCTTGACCACGGTTACGGCTTTGATCTGGGAAGAATAGATAGACGTAGTCCCAGCGATTGGTTTGCAGTGGATCTGCAATTGGTGGGGTGCCGATTAGCTGTACTACTTGCTGCTGGGTATGACCTACTTTTACAGCATTGATTTGACTAGTAGAGAGTATGACGCCTTGGCGGGTGTCGGGTTTGTAGAACTCAACACAGCCATTGAGTAGTAGACTGCCTAGTAGTGCTGAGGCCATTAGTAGTTTTTTCATTGTCGTCATAATCTTATCTTCTTAGTGTCGGTTATATTGTTTGTTTCTGGCTTGTTAGTGTGTCGACCAGATGCTATTAAATTTGTTTTATCTTACCTTACCGAGTCTTTCTCGGCTAGCTTTCGGGGGGCTAGTATGAGTTTTTAATTAGCGTTTTTCTTGTTAATCTCCGGAGGCTTGTAATGCTATTAGCTCTGCAGCGTTGGCTTTAGCTGTGTCGGTAAGTTTTTCGCTGCCAAGCATTCTGGCTATTTCTTCGATACGACTGCTTTCACTCAGTTGCTCAACAGTGGTTGAGGTTGCAACGCCATCGGTGCTTTTTTGCACTTCTAGCTGCTGATGGCCACTGGCGGCGACTTGTGGCAGATGAGTGACGGCAAGTATTTGCTGGTGTTGTGCTAACTGGCGCATTCGCATGCCGACAACCGCCGCAGTTTTACCACCTATTCCGGTGTCGACTTCATCAAATATCAGCGTAGGAATTAGCTGACTGCCAGCGCTGGAGACTTGAATTGCGAGACTGATTCTGGAGATTTCACCTCCGGAGGCAACGTCACCGAGCGGGGCGAGACTTTGGCCGGGGTTTGCGGCGACGTAAAAGCGAATTCGTTCATTGCCAAATTGACTGGCTTGATCCATAGGCTCTAGTTTCACTGTAAATTGTCCGCCTTTCATTCCCAATGTTTGCATTGTCTCAGTAATTTTATCGCTGAGTTGCTCTGCAATTTTTTGTCTTGCGGCGGTAAGTTTTTCAGCGGCTTTGTGGTATGTTCTTTGCGCTTCATCTCGTCTTTTACTGAGTGTTTCGGGATCGGCGGTTTGCTCAACCAGTTCTGCTAGCTCGTGCTCAATTTTTTGCTGGAATTCTGGCAGTTTTTCTGGTTCTATTTTGTGTTTTCTTGCCAATCTAAATATGTCGGCAAGGCGCGTTTCTACCCATTCCAGACGGCTGGGATCAAGGTCTGCGGTATTAACGAATTTTTCTAGACTGTCTGCTGCTTCGTTGATATTGATTAGCGCATTGTCTAGTAATGTACCAGCTTCACCAATAGGGGCTGATATTTCATTAAGCTCTTGGCATTGTTGACTGAATTTGGTGAGCATGGACTCAGCAGATTGGTCTTGTTCCCGTAAAAAGTCTAACGCTTGATGACAGACATTGAGCAGTTGTTCACTATGAGAGAGTTGTGTTTGCTCTTGGTCAAGGTCATGTATCTCATCGGCATTAGTTGCTAGTGTGACTAGCTCCTCATGTTGGAAGCTAAGAAATTGAATGCGTTGGTTGTCTTCTTGCTGACCATTGAGGGCTTTTTTATAGTTGGCTTCGGCTTGTTGATAGGCGTGATAGTGTTCTGCGACCGTTGCTAGTATGTTTTGATCTGCAATAGCATTGTCGATTATTTCACGCTGCTTTGGTGATCTACCGAGTGATTGGTGCTCATTTTGGCCGTGTATGTCAATGAGAAACTCGCCGAGTTGCTTTAGTTGACCTACGGGCTGTAGTGAGCCGTTAATAAAGCAGCGTGATCTGCCATTACCGGCGATAACTCTGCGCAGTTGCACAATCTGATCTTCCGAGTCGAAGGGGATATCCTGCTCGGTAAGCCATTGTTGAGCATGAGCGAGTTTGCTGAGATCAAATTCGGCCGCCAGTTCACAATTATCTGCACCTTCTCGAAGGTAGCGAGCATCACTTCTATCGCCTAGTAGCAGCCCAACTGCGTCTAAGACGATAGATTTCCCTGCACCGGTTTCCCCAGTGAGTGTGGTGAGACCAGTTTGGAAATCTAGCGCCAATGTTTTGACGAGTACGAAATCTCGTATAGAGAGATGAAGTAGCATAGTTCAAATTCCTGGTTCAAATTCCTGCGAATATATTATTTATTATAGATCTATTATATTTGTTCAAATATCGTCTGAATTTCCAACCCGTCTTTAGGTTATAGTTGTTGGTTAGTTGGGTTTACACCCCAGCCTAGCTTTGTTCTCAGGATAGAGAAGTAGTCATAGTCTGCTGGGTGTAACAATATTAGTGGGTGTTGATATTTTGTGATCGTTAAGGTATCGCCATTGGCTATGCTGAGCTGCTCTTGGCCATCACAGGTAATGGCAACAAATGGGTCACAATCGGAGGCAAGTTTAACGTCAATTTTACTTTCAATATCTAAGACTACCGTTCTCTGAGTGAGTGCATGTGGAGAAATAGGTACCAATAGTAGCGTGTTTAATGAAGGCGCGACTAAGGGGCCGCCAGAGGAGAGTGCATAGGCGCTGGAGCCAGTGGGTGTGGCAATGATTAATCCATCGGCACGGTAGTTGGTCATGAATTTTTCATCAACATGCGCCGAAACTTCGATCATTCTAGCCATCTCTGTTTTATGGATAACGATATCATTGAGAGCAATGCCATGACTGTTGCTGCCATCGAGATGTTTGACCTCGGCCTGCAACATGTTTCGATGCTCTATGCGGTGCTCACCACAAAATATTTTGATCAGTTCAGTTTCTAAATCGTCTACTGATAAGTCGGCTAAAAAACCAAGCCGCCCTAGATTAACACCGAGTATGGGAATGGCTTGCTTGGAGAACGCTCTTGCCGCACCGAGTATGGTGCCATCACCCCCTAATGCCATGACTAAATCTGCTTGGCAGGCAATGACTGGAACATCTAAGAACTGACATTGCAAGTGTAGGTGTTCAGGGACGTTTACTTTGTCTTCCACTGCAACCATTATCTGAACTTTCATTTGTTTGAGGGTTCGAAATAGCGGTTCATAAACATAAGAAACCGAGGCCGAGTCTTTGGCAACGATGCCAACATGGGTAAAGTGAGGCGTTGTATTTTTCAAAATTTTGGTTTCATGCAGTAGTTTAAGAGAGCCTACCAATATCTATAATGCAGTACAGTCATGTTCTGTAGTCGTGCGATTTTATGGTTACCGTTTTTTTGTTAGGCCATGATAGTATAATAATACAGTTGTTGCCTCCGTATGCCAATGTTGATTAAAATTACAACACCAATCTCTGCGATTGGTTTTGCTGACTGGGCAGCTATTATGTAGATAAGCTCAGTTTCGGCAGACTGATGTTAATAGAGTAATCGAAGCAATATTGCTGATGCTATATTGATGATACTATGTCTTTCCTATGGCTTTATTATGAAAAGGACAGTGCGTTGGTTGATTTGAATGAACGGGAGCATGGCTTATTGATTTCGCTAGTTGAGCGGCATATTGCTGATGGCCAGCCCGTGGGTTCAAAAACGCTATCTGCTACAGAGCGCTATAGTCCGGCGACTATTCGTAACATTATGTCTGAGCTGGAGCACAAAGGTTATCTTAACTCTCCTCATACCTCAGCAGGCAGAGTGCCAACCGATCTAGGTTATCGCTTGTTTGTGAATTCGGTATTACAGTCTGACAGCCATGTGGCTATTTCTGAGAAAATGGCTCAGGAGGCTCAGCAGCTACAGCAGGATTTACACAAAAATTTGTCTCATGCACAGTTGCTAGAGCAGGTAACAAACTCGCTATCTAAGCTAACGCATCTTGCTGGGTTAGTTACATTGCCACAAAAGCGAGCTAACAAACTTGAGCATATCGAGTTTTTGAAGCTCTCCGAGAGTCGCTTGCTTTCAGTAATGGTGATGGAAGGTGAGCAGATTCAAAACCATGTTCTAGCGGTTGAGAAAGACTATAGTGAAAGCGAGTTGCAGCAGGCCAGTAATTATTTGAATGCCAACTTTGCTGGCAATACTCTCAAAGAGATTCAGCGGTTGTTGAAAACAGATATAGAGTCTAGTCGAGAAGCAGCCAAAGCACAGATGGCGTTGTTGGTTAATGAGGCGAGCAGGATTCTAGATGTGGATACTGATAATGGGTCATCGTCTAGTTTGGTGGTCAGTGGTGAAACCAATTTGATGGATGTAACCACGCCAGATCAAATCGACAACTTAAAACATCTATTTGAAGCCTTTAAGCAAAAAAATGAGTTTTTAAATCTGTTTGAAAACTGTATGGGCAGCGAAGGCGTACAAATATATATTGGCAAAGAGTCTGGTCATCAGGTTTTGGATGATTATGCCGTGGTAACTGCGCCATTTAAGTCAGAAAATCAAGTTGTGGGGGTTCTCGGTGTTGTAGGACCAACCCGCATGTCTTATAAACATGCTATCTCAGCTGTTGATATTACTTCAAAAGTTTTTGCTTCGATCTTGAATTCTAAGTAGCTACCCCCAAATACACTGCCAGAAACTGTAAATCAGAACTTGCCGAAATTATTATCTTATTTTGAGCAAGTCATTTTAATTTGTTGGTTAAGGAGTGCATATGTCAGATGAAAAGTCTCAAGAAAATACAAATCTCAATCCCGAAAGTCCAGAGACTGAATTGAACGCTGAGGATATCACTATCAGTGAGGGTGATGGCAATAGTGCGGACTCGGAACTGGGTAGTGAGCAGTCTATAGAAGATCAACTGGCCGCAGCACAGAGCAAAGTAGAAGAGAACTGGAGTGCTTTTTTAGCCGCAAAAGCGGAAACGGATAACATTCGCAAACGCAGTGAAAAAGAAGTTAGCAATGCTAGATTGTTCGCGCTTGAAAAATTCGCCGCCGAATTATTGCCGATTAAAGATAGCTTAGAGATGGGACTAAAAGCCGCAGAAGAAGCCGCAGAAGTTGAGCAAGTAAAAGAAGGTACAGAGCTGACTTTGAAAATGTTGCATAAAGCATTTGAGAAATTTGGCATTATTGAGGTGGAGTCTGCTGGTATGAAACTGAACCCAGAACACCATGAAGCGGTCACTATGGTGCCGCATCCAGAAGTGGAACCAAATACGATTGTGGATGTAATTCAAAAGGGATATACCTTGAATAAACGTTTAATTCGTCCAGCGATGGTTGTCGTTAGCAAAGGACAATAGAAATCTGAGTGTTATTGCAGAAATGCGGATTAAATTTTTGAGATAAAGTTTGAGATGAAAACTGGGTTTAAAAGTATTTAATTGCGGTGAAGATGCTTGAAAATAAACAGGCTATCCCAATATAAAACAGTAATGAAAAATCTAGTAAATTGTAAATTTTAAAGTAGAAGAGGATATAAATCATGGGCAAGATAATTGGTATTGATTTAGGAACGACCAACTCCTGCGTTGCCATCATGGACGGTGACAAAACACGTGTTATCGAGAACTCAGAAGGTGCGCGTACTACGCCATCTGTCGTTGGTTTTACTGACGGCGAAGAGGTGCTAGTAGGGCAAGCTGCTAAGCGTCAAGCAGTTAGTAATCCAGAGAATACAGTATTCGCAGTTAAGCGTTTGATTGGCCGTGTTTTTGACGAAGATGCCGTGCAGAAAGATATTGACTTAGTGCCGTTCAAAATTGTTAAGGCTGACAATAATGATGCTTGGGTTGAGGTCAACGGTAAGAAAATGTCGCCCCCTGAAATTTCAGCGCGTATTTTGATGAAAATGAAGAAAACTGCTGAAGATTTTCTCGGTGAGTCAGTGACTGAAGCCGTTATTACGGTACCGGCTTATTTTAACGATTCGCAGCGCCAAGCAACAAAAGATGCTGGTAAAATTGCAGGTCTTGATGTTAAGCGTATCATCAACGAACCAACAGCTGCTGCTTTGGCTTATGGGATGGACAAGGCGGATTCACGTGATCGTAAAATCGCAGTCTATGACTTGGGTGGTGGAACCTTTGATGTTTCAATCATTGAAATTGCTGACCTTGACGGTGAGAAGCAGTTTGAAGTGCTTTCAACCAATGGTGATACTTTCCTTGGTGGTGAAGATTTTGATCAGCGTATCATTGATTTCTTGGTAGAAGAGTTCAAAAAAGACAGTGGTATTAGCTTAGAGAATGACCCGCTTGCATTACAGCGTTTGAAAGAGGCAGCTGAAAAAGCCAAGATTGAGCTATCCAGCAGTACTCAGACAGAGCTTAACCTGCCATACATCACAGCAGATGCTTCAGGTCCTAAGCATTTGAATCTTAAACTAAGTCGCGCAAAACTTGAGTCTCTAGTTGGTGATTTAATTGAGCGTACACTAGCGCCTTGCCGTACAGCATTAAAAGATGCGGGTTTGTCGGTTGGTGATATTGATGAGGTACTGTTGGTAGGTGGTCAAACACGTATGCCGAAAGTACAGGAAGCGGTTGAGACTTTATTTGGCAAGTCGCCAAAGAAAGACGTGAATCCTGATGAAGCTGTGGCGATGGGTGCTGCGATTCAAGGTGGTGTATTGGGTGGTGATGTTAAAGATGTATTGTTGCTAGATGTGACTCCACTTAGTCTAGGTATTGAGACAGAAGGTTCTGTCATGACCAAGCTAATTGAGAAAAACAGCACGATTCCAACTAAGCAAAGTCAGACATTTACCACAGCAGCTGATAACCAGTCGGCAGTCACCTTACATGTATTGCAAGGTGAGCGTGAGCGCTCTGCAGATAACAAATCACTAGGTCGTTTTGACTTGAGTGATATCCCACCAGCACCACGTGGTGTGCCGCAGATTGAAGTGACATTTAATATTGATGCCAACGGTATCTTGAATGTAACTGCGAAAGACAAGGGTACTGGAAAAGAGCAAAGCATCGTGATTAAAGCTTCTAGTGGTTTATCTGATGATGAGATCGAGCAAATGGTGCGTGACGCTGAGGCGAATGCTGAGGAAGATCGTAAGTTCCGTGAGTTGGTCGATGCCAAAAATTCTGCTGAGAATATGATTCACGCTACTGAGAAAAGTCTTGGTGAACTAGGCGAAGAGAAGATTACCGCTGATGAAAAAGAGGCAGTAGACAAAGCGATCTCTGAGTTACGCGAAGCAATCTCTGGTGACGACAAAGATGACATTGAAGCAAAAACGCAGGCGCTTATGGAGCACAGTGGTAAAATTGCTGAGAAGCTATATGCACAGCCTGAAGGTGGCGCAGCAGATGCTGGAGATGCAGCTCAGAGTTCAGCTGATGATGGCGCAGTAGATGCTGAGTTTGAAGAAGTTGATGAGAAAAAAGACGGCGATAAGTCAGCTTAAGTTCTCATAAACAATGACTTTGTGGCAGCTTCGGCTGCCACAATTTTATGATTCCGTATTAAAGACCGTCCACAATAATAGAATAATTTAACGAGAGTTTAAACGAATGGCAGAAAGAGATTATTACGAAGTCCTAGGCGTTAGTAAAGGTGCCTCGGCGGATGAAATAAAGAAAGCATATCGAAAGATGGCGATGAAGTATCATCCTGATCGTAATCCTGATGATGCTAGCGCTGAGGCTAAGTTTAAAGAAGTTCAGCAGGCATACGATATATTATCGAACGCTGAGAAAAAGCAGGCCTATGATCAGTTTGGTCATGCCGGTGTAAACGGCGGCGGTGCTGGAGCTGGCGGATTCGGTGACGTGTTCGGCGATATTTTTGGCGATATTTTTGGCGGCGGCGGAGGCCGTGGACAGTCTTCTGCGCAGCAGGGCGAGAGCTACATGATCGAGATTGATCTGACTCTAGAAGAAGCAGTCCTAGGTGCCAATAAGCAAATCAAAATCCCAACCGAAGTAGATTGTGAAGTTTGTGATGCCACAGGTGCGAAGCCTGGTACTAAGAGCAGTACTTGTGCGACATGTAATGGTCAAGGTCAAGTACGAATGCAGCAAGGTTTCTTCTCTGTGCAGCAGGCTTGCCCTAAGTGTCATGGTAAAGGAAAAACCATTGATGATCCTTGTCGTAGATGTCGCGGTGAAGGTAGTTATTCCGAAGAGAAAACACTTGAGGTTAAAGTGCCAGAGGGTGTGGACACCGGAGATAGAATACGTTTGAGAGGAGAAGGTGGCAGAGGTGCTCAAGGCGGCCCTGCTGGTGATGTTTATGTCCAAGTTAAAGTGCGAAAGCATGATCTGTTCCGCAGAGATGGCAGTAATTTGATTTGTGATATCCCAATACCGTTCCACACCGCAGCTTTGGGTGGTGAAATTGAGGTGCCGACATTAAGTGGACGTGTAAAACTGACAATTCCTGCAGAAACACAAGGTGGTAAAACCTTCCGTTTACGCGGTAAAGGGGTTAAACCTGTTCGTGGCGCGGTCACAGGCGATATGCTAATACATGTAAAAGTTGAAGTCCCTGTTAAATTATCAACGGAGCAGAAGAAAATTATCGAACAGCTAAGAGAGTCCTTAGGCCAAGGTGGCTCTAAGCATAACCCTTCTGAGAAAGGCTGGTTTGATCGGGCAAAAGATTTTTTGGAAGATATTACTGGAAAGAGCTAGGTCAATCTAGGACATGCTAGCAACTTAATTGCTATTATAAAAAGCCCGCTGTTGCGGGCTTTTTATTGATTTGACTAATTGAAAAATGAGCGAATGGGGTGGATGAGTGTGATCATGGGTGTCACTGCACTGCAAGTCGAAGTGTTGATTGCTAAGAAACAATTATTGATTGAGTGTATGGATTTGTGTTATTTTAATTTTACAGAGATAAAATTATTAGTCTCTGAGATTATTCAATAATTATTTATAACTAACGGTTATAATCCAACGAATCATCATCATAATCATAATCAAAGATTTACAATCTTTTATAGGAGAGAGCCAATGAAAACCACAAAAGATTTATTAGCGAACAAAGGGAATCAAATATATAGCGTGCACCCTCAGCAGACTGCATTAGAGGCGGCTAAAATCATGGCTGAGAAGGGTATTGGTGGTTTGTTGGTGCTGGAAGACGGTCATCTCGTCGGCATTATTACTGAACGAGATTATATTCGTAAAACATATAACGAGGTACGGCAACCTAGTGAAATAAGTATCGCTGAGATTATGGTCGCGGATGTGCAATGTGCTTCTTCTAAAGATACGGTAACAGATTGCATGGAGATTATGACTGCCGGAAAATTTAGGCATTTGCCGGTTAAAGATGGCGATGAATTATTGGGAGTATTGTCGATAGGGGACTTGGTTAAAGCCACTATTGGCGAGCAGCAAGAGCATATCCAGCAACTTGAGCAATTTATTTCCAGCTAATAGTGATGATTCTATAAAAGTTGAATGATGGGAGAAGCTAGCGAATGTCCTATTGTGAGTATGTTAAAAGTCACCCCTTGCATAAGGCTTACCACGATACCGAATACGGTTTTCTGATTACTGATGATAATGCGCTGTTTGAAAGATTACTGTTAGAAATAAATCAGGCCGGTCTTTCATGGGATTTGATGCTTAAAAAGCGTGAGAGCATGCGAAGCGCTTATTCAGGTTTTGATATCGCTACCATAGCTTCCTATACAGAGGCCGATAGATTTCGGTTAAAGTCTGATCCCGGTATTATTCGAAATTCCCTAAAAATAAATGCTGCAATACATAATGCCCAGCAGTTACAGTTAATTATTAAAGAATATGGTTCTTTTTTCGCATGGTTAAAGCATTATCATCCCCAAGATAAGCCTGCGTGGGTAAAGTTATTTAAAAAGACTTTTAAATTTACGGGCGGTGAAATTGTTGGTGAGTTTCTAATGAGTATTGGCTTTTTATCCGGAGCCCATGAGAGGAGCTGTCCTTTCTATCAACCAGCGAAGGAAAGTTTTCAAGTGTAGTTTGGTTTTCTACATGTTAAATTAGATTTGAGCTAGATTTTTTCTGCTCCATATTGTTTTACCATCCAGCAAAGTATCTAGTGAGTGGTGTTCGTCCACAGCACACTTTGCCCTGTTGAGTTTGGTCATTGTTATAGTATTCGATCCACTCGTTTAGATCTTTTTATAACGCCTCCATCGGTTAGTAGAGTATTTTCCTGAACGTGATTTCATAAAACGCATTCAAAATCGTTTTATGAAATTGCTCGTAGATACCATGGATTTTAGGTGACATCGTTTTCGTTTTCGTTTTGTTTTGATCAATGTTATTAACTGCGAGATATAACTGATCATCATGCTGATACTGATCCACTCGGCTACAAAATTTAGTCTCACCATTTGTCAGTAACCTGAGCACCAATAGCGGATGGTGTTCAAAGTATGGCAGTAGTGATCGGTGTTTTGATGATGTAGCGCTTAGCAAAGACAATCTTGCTATAAGTGTCCACAAATGTTTTCTGGTTGATAGAGAGTGAAAAACAATCTCGGAATTGTCCTGTCTGACCATATCTTAAAATCAACGAATATCCACGATATATCCACGATATATCCTCGGTCTAGGTCATGCTTTGGAGAAAACGATGACTTTTCAATATGCTTGGCGGCATCAGAAAGTCCAAATGGCGATTTTGTAAAGGCTAAATGAAAGAAAGCGTGAAAGAAAGCCTAATAAGCAATTTAGTAAAACTAGACCATCAAACACTTTCATAGGAAAGCTGAGTTCATTTGCTGATTTTTCAGACCTATCCCCATCCATACCAATAATTAACGTTTCTATCAGATGTTTTACTTTTTGTTTATATATAAAAATTGTTTTTATGATTCAATTTTTATTTATAGATCATAATTTTCTGATATTAAATATCGTTAAGTAATCACATATGATATTTTTTGCGCAATTATTTCGTATATTCATCGATTAACTATATGTAAATTATTTTTAGTAAAGCTTATATAGATAGATTATTTCAATAACTATAAGTTAACAATGATAATTTATGTGTAATAATTTCATTTATGAAATAATATTTATGCATTAAGTAATTATTTCGCAAAGTAATGGTGTTTATGTTGTTGTAATTTGGATATTTTTTTCTTGAGAGCATTAATTAGAGATTAATTAATTGTATAGAGAAGCGATATTTATAAACCATGTTGATACAGTTGGCACCTAATTAAACTATTATTTAAATGATTTAGAACCAAAATTGAAGAGTGAGAATTGAAGAGTGAGAAGGAAAATTATGGAATCATTGCTAATGTATGCTATTGCTCAAGTCCGGAGCTTCTTCGTTGGTTGTGCTAAATCATTTCAGAAAATTTATTATATGAATGCCTTGGAGAGTGCTTTGAAGGATACTTGGGAGCGTATTTTTCATATGCTATTTAAATTGAAAGAGTCCACTTGTCGATTTAATGCCTATATAAGATCAACGGCGGTTTTTTTATGTATATTATTTTCTATATGCCTGCCGACTAAAGCCGTATCGCTTGTGATGACATTGACAGATGATAGTGCTACTACCCTTAAAAACCAATCCGTACTCATTGATATAACGGCTAATGATGTAAATATTCCGAGTCTCGGAACGGTTGAGATCAAAGTGAAAGCATCATATGGCAATGTTACTCTTGATGATAATGATACTGCTGACAACCCTAGTGATGATCGCCTGACTTACCAGCCAAATACAGGATTTAGTGGTTTTGATAAGTTTATTTACGAAGTTTGCGACTCGGAGACAGTTTGTGATAGTGCCACAGTTTCAATTGATGTTACTGCGATTAATTCGGGCGCGGAGATTTGTAATAATGGCATAGATGATGATGGTGATGGTGATATTGATTTGCTTGATAGCGATTGTGGCGTTTGTACAATAATGAATGAAACTTCATTAGGCAATGCAGGTTATGACGTACCCGGATCTGATGCCTACTTTAAGCAAGATGGCACACCTGGCACCGTTGATGATTATGCTGTTCATGTACATTCTGACTCAGAGAAATCTATTCAAGGGGGAACAGCTTATCTTGGGCCAAAGATTTTCGGAGGGTTGTTATTAGGATTGACTAAACAAGAAGTGCCAGAAGTGGATCAGTTGATTACGATCAATCTGAAAGTGCCAACGAATGATTTACAGCTAAATTATCGTTGGTTGACTCACACTCAGGGCGCAGACCCGCAGTTAGAGAATTTCCAAAATATGCGGGCGTATTATCATGGTCATGAGGTGGTACTTGATATTGACCATCATGATTATCCTGGAGCAAATTATAGTGCGGTCTGGGATGAAAATACGATGACACCAGTATATGACGGTGTTTCTACGGGTTTATCTGGCCCAAGTACCTCAGAGGATAATCAGGGCATTCTTCGTATTACTTCAACGGAAACTTTTACGCATCTACAGTTTGAATATCATGTGCTGAATGGTAACCCTGAGGGTTTTGAGATTAGTGGATTATCAAAAAATTGCGTGACGCCAATGGAGGCTTTTAATGACGCTATCACAACTGACAGTGCTCATTCAACGCCTATATATATTGTTAATAATGATTTGTACCTTCCGACATCGGGCAGTATTTCTATTGTTGAAGGTCCTTTACATGGGGAGGTGCATCTTGAAGTGGGTGCGACGCCGGAAGATTTAAGGGATGATTATGTGATCTATACATCGGTGGATGATTATGTTGGAGAAGATAGGTTTGTCTATAAAGTTTGCGATGCAAATGATGATTGTGTTTCAGCGACCGTTACGGTATTTGTTTATGAGCATAACGGGGCAATAGATTCGTGTAAGAGTATTTTATCTATGTATCAGACACGTGGTGAAAGTGGGAGTGCTTATGTACAAAGATACAATCGTTTTACGCATCATAATGAAAAGATAGCGGATCTAGTTCCTTCAACAAAAAAAAATGGAAGCAATGCTGCTTACAATAGTGAAACAGGATATCTTTATAGCTGGAATGGTATAGCACAACAAAACAGTGAGGGTTATTTTAATAATGAGTTTTATGTTTACGATCCAGACGATCACTATGCATTTGTAGGTAGCCTTACTGTAACGTCGACAGTAGAGGCAAGTCAAAACCTGTTTTCTTTTTATCGCGAACTTGGGTTTGTCAACAAAAGTAAATTGGTTAGATTTGATGTGTCTAATATTTCCACTTTCCCAGCTGTAGTTACTGCGACTGAAAAGCGGATTCATGGCGGAACGGGGGGCGCGGCAGATTATGATCATTCTGGCTCAGTTCTTTATGGAGTAAAGTCTAATCCACCAATACTGGTTATGATTGATCTTGACACTGGAGAGCGTTCAAATAGAGCTTTGACTGTGAATAACAGTATGGAAAGCATTGATATGGGTACGAAGTCATATGGTGCTGCCTGGCATGATGTTGGTGGAAATTTATATGCTTTTCATAATGGTAGTGGTTATATTTATAAAATCTCTAATGTAGCAGATCCCAGTTCTACTGTTCTGCAGCAATATCTTGAAGCAGATCCTAGCAGTACAAATGATGGTTTTGGTTGTGAGTATGCTGCTGACCCTATGGATTTTGATGCTGATGGTCTGGCAGATAATGTTGATATTGATGATGATAATGATGGTATTAGAGATATTGATGAAACGATATTCTCAGGTGTTGATCCAACTATTGATAATGATGGAGATGGGATTGTTGCATACCGTGATACTGATTTAGAGGGCGTCGTGTTTATTGATTCTAACGGAGATGGTATTAATGATCATATGGACACGGACTTGGATAGCATACCCAATGCGAATGACATAGACAGTGATAATGATGGTATTGCAGATATCAGGGAAGCGTTAGGGTCGGATAATGTTACGTTGCAGCGCTATGATAGAGATGCAGCAAGTAATGGAATGATTGATCACTTTGATTTTGAGGATACTAACGGTAACGGGTTGGCTGACGCTGTTGAAGCAGATAATGATACTGGTATTGGTATTCAGCCTGTAGATACGGACGCCGATGAAAGTAAAGGTTTTTTTGATTGGGATTCAGATAATGATGGTATTGCAGATGCTATTGAAGCTCAGCCTACGGCTAACTATATAAGTGTCGACGAAGCTCATGTCAATATAGAAGGTATTCCCTCCGAAGGTCATGGGAAAATTCTTCCTGAAGATACAGATAGTGATGGAACGCCTGATTACATTGACCTTGATTCAGATAATGATGGTAAAACAGATGCGTTTGAAAATGAGGTAGACATGACGCCAAGTGTTACGGCGACTGATGGTAACATTTCACCCGCTTCTTTAACCAATAGTCATGGTTCAAATATAGAGGTTGATTTTAGAGAAGTTTATATTACTCCAAGCGTCACAATTACTGCACCGGAACAAGAGCAAGTATTGACTGCTTCAACCACGACGATAACAGGAGATTGTACACTTGTTGGTGCGACTATCAGTGTTAGTATAATAATGACTGATACTATTCTTAGTCCAGAAATAAGCACCTGTGGAGCGGGGGGAACTTATAGTGTTACATTGGATGTTTCTACGTTGCCTGATGGTACCGCAACTATTACCAGCACGCTTGAGTCCTCATGGAGTGAAACAGCAACAGCCAGTGTAGCTGTTATTATAGATAACCCATTAACTGTAACAATAACTGGTTCAAATGAGGGTGATATATTAACAGCAACCCAGACAGTAACAGGTGTTTGTTCACCCGTGGGTGGTACAGTCAGTGTAACGCTAGATCCATCTGGGGCGTCGCCAAGTCCAGCGACCACAACCTGTAGTGCTGGAAGAACTTACTCAGTCACAGTGGATATCAGTAAGATGCCAGATGGCACAGCGAGCATTACCAGTGAAGTAGAAGATACCGATGGTAATAAGCTGACCACGACAGTGAGTGTAGAGATAGACAACCCATTAACGGTCACGATTACCGGAGCAACAACAGATGAAACGCTAATCGGTCCCACAGAGACAGTGACAGGTGTATGTTCACCAGTGGGTGGTGCAGTCAGTGTTACACTTGATCCATCGGGGGCAACGCCAAGTCCAGCGACCACAATCTGTAGTGCTGTAGGTACTTATTCAGTCTCAGTAGATATCAGTGAGATGCCAGATGGCAGTGTTACGGTAACGACTACTATTGTTGATCTTTATGACAACTCAACCAGCACCATCTCGGAGTTGACTGTGGATAATCCTGAGACAGTAACTATCAGCAATACGGACTCCTTGACCAGCATAGCAAATATCATAGGGTCTTGCAGTCCTAATGGTAGTACGGTAACTGTGACAGTCTTAGGGGCGACTCCAGAGACACAAACAGCGCTATGTAGTGATGGTAAATACACAGCTGGTGTCTTTGATGTGAGTGAACTGCCCGATGGCAGTGTTACGGTGACAGCCATCATTACAGACCCTAAAGGAAGCGAAACCAGCAGTACTACAGATTTGACTATTGATAATCCCGTTACATTAACGATAACAGGGAGCAGTGAAACGCTTGTGGTAAGCTCAGCCACAACGCTTGCAGGAAGTTGCCAGCCTAGTGGTGCGTCGATAACTATGACTGTGGTTAATACTGATGGACAGGCAGTCAACACTGAATCTGTCACTTGTGAGCCTAATTCGACGTATAGTTTTCCGCTTGATTTAACCAATGAGCCAGATGGCACATTTACGGTCTCTGTTTCTATACATGGCCCGTCTGGTAAAACGGCTGTTGTAACACAGAGTCTTCTAAATGATCGCCCCCAAAGCATTACTATTTCAGCCATTGGAAATAACCCTGAGAGCATGACGATTACTGGCAGTTGTTTGCAAAACGGCGATGCGGTTGTGCTATCAACTAACGGGAGGACTGAAACTGCTACCACTAGTTGTAGTGATGGCAGCTATCGCTTTAGCGTAACCGACTTACGGTCTGATATTGAGATATTGCAGTTTACAGCGACAATTACGGATGGCATTGGCAATAAGGCAAATGCAGAGGTAGAGGTGGTATCTGTCCCAGTGTTGAGCGTTTCAGTCACTACAGAGACTTTGCGTTGGAATGCGATGATTGAAGGCAGCTGCACACCGAACGCAGCAAAGATAACTGTGACGGTTACGGGGATTGGGGAGGTAACCACTGACTGTGAAAATGGCAGCTATACTGCGGGTCAATTTGATGTTTCTAATTTACCAGATGGCTCATTGACGGTAACAGTATCCATTGCGAATGCTCGGAGTGAGGTCGCCAGCGTTACCACCAGCGTCTTTGTGCATAATCCACCAGATGCAGATAATGATCAGGTGGAAGATAGTCAAGACAGTTGTCATGGTGGTGATGATAGATTAGATTTTGATAGAGATGGGGTGCCAGATCACTGTGATTTGGATGCCGATAATGATGGTATTCTTAACGATGATGAGGGAAAAACATGTGACAATTTTGTTTTTAGATTATCGGATATAGAACAAATTTCTGGTGACAGTAATGGTTCAACTATTCCATTACCATCTCTAAATGGATCTAGTTACGTTTCGGCAGGAGATCAGTTCTTATTCGCACATGGTCTGATAGGAGATGAGGCATTTTTTGATGTTTTACTTAAAGTCATAGCAGTTTCGTCTGAGGATGTGGTTGGTGTTTATCCTAGGGGCGTTTTTACTTATGGTAAAAATATCGAAAAAACTCCTTGGCTTGAATATGAGCTGAGAGTTGTAGAAGCGGATTCAGTGAGTGCAGAAAATCCTGATGGCATACCTATTCATGTCAAAGATTTCTCATTGTATATCATGGACCTAGATAGTAAGGCGGGAGTTGATATTGCGGACTATGTCGGCTTCATAGTAGATGAGGCAACGAGAGTTGAGTTTTCACCAAATACTGTGGTGAATTTTGACCCACCAGCTGCGCTGAATCTTCCTGATGGATTTCAATATGCGATTGCGAATCCAGCGTTGTTGGGTGATGCCAATAATTGGGTGGACGAGCGTGATTTTTTTGATGACACACAGCAGAGCGCGAGTAATTTAGAAGCAGCTGTGAAATTTGAGTTTGATATTTTCCGCAGTGTCACTTTTGTGCATGGTAGCACGAGCCCTAATTATGTATGGGGATCCAGAAAAGGGGGAATCTTTAGCTCCGGTACTGCTTGCGCTTTTTCAGATACCGATAATGATGATTTAGAGAATTGGAAAGATATAGACTCCGATAATGACGGTATTGCCGACATATTTGAGGCCATTGAAGATGCTGTTTTATTAAGACAATTGGATGCAGATTTAAATGGGAGAATCGACCAGACTCGTTTTGAAGATGATAATACTAATGGTTTGGATGATCGATTAGAGGCGATATATGGTGATGCAAAAGGGGTAGCTCTTGTGGATGCTGATCGTGACAATAAGTCGGCCCCTTATGATATGGATAGTGATGGTGATGGAATTCCAGATGCCATAGAAGCGCAGCCGACTATTGGCTATGCCTCCGTGGATGAATCTTTGGCTAGCGATAGCACCTTGGGTATTCCCGGTAGTTTAGTTATACCGGTAGATACGGATAATGATGGCATTCCCGATTTCCGTGATACTGATTCTGATAATGATCAACGTGATGATTCTGGTGAAGTAGGGCTTGTTATCACTCCTTCTGCCGAGAGTACGGATGGTGATATAAATGATCCTGCAAGCCAATTGGCAAATGAGGTCGGGGATACGGCAGAGGTAGCATACCGTGAAGTCGGTACTTTCAATCTGCATACTGTCATTGTTGATGGCGATGATACTATTTCGGGTAGCTGTGCGCCTTCAGGAAGTACAGTCTCCATTTCCGTTGAAGGTTTTGATGTTAAATCAGTACCGTGTATTAATGATACGTTTGAAACGGATGCGTATGAGTTTGAAGACATACCGGAAGGTGATTTGGTGGTGGTTGCAACCATTAGTACCACGGAAAATACGGCTTTCTCAACGTTAGAAACCAAGATAACGGTAGATCATTTAGACACGATTACCATTACTAATTCGCCAACAGATTTCTTGAGTGGTGAGAGTGTTGAAATAACCGGAACTTGTAGCTTAGAGTCTGCCACAGTCACAGTGAAGGTGTGGGATGTTTGGCCTAACCGAGACGTTGTGTGTAGAAATGGAATGTTCACAGCAGGTTTTTTTGATGTTACAGACCTGCCAGAGGATTATGTATCCGTATCTGCTGAATTTTTGGATGCTGAAGGAGAAAAGGTTAAGACCTACAAACAGCTACCAGTAAATGATAGTGAGACTATCACGATTAGAACAGATAAACCGGTTAAACAATGGGGCAGTATTAATGGAAGTTGTCAGCATAGCCCTGATACTATTTCTATTCAGATCCCGGGGTATTCATCCCTAATTACCAAAACTTGTAGCAATTATTACTACGGCGTTCATGGTATTAATTTGAATCAAATACCAACCAATACCTTTACGGTTACCAGCACTATTGAGGACAAATGGGGTAACACTACTACAACCACAGAAGTCATGGTGAAATATCAATCACCGGCAGTTGCTATTAGCACTGTAGAGGCATCTGTAACAACCGCTAGTATTACCGGAACTTGTCAAGTGCATGGCAGTACAATCAATATTGCAATCGAGGGTATGGCGGCCACACAGACGGTAAGTTGCCAAAACAATACTTTTGTCTCAGAGCCTTTTGATATCGATGAACTGCCCTATGGAACACATGTTGTTACAGTAGTACTTACCGACGGCTATGGCGATAGTGTTACCGACACCAGCACTATTGAAAAGCGGTTGGCTCAGACTGTTAGTATCACTTCGATAGAGGCAGGTGATACCATAGATTTCTCCGAACAAGCTATTATTGGCAGCTGTGAGCCCAAAGGGGCTACTGTTACTGTGACCATGCAGTGGTCAGACAATGATCAGATATCAGGGGCTGCTATCTGTAGCGAAGCGGGCAGTTATTCGGTCAGTTTTGAGTTAAGCGAAAAACCCAATGGCACCGTGCAAATCACCAGTGAAATATGCGATGCTGGAAACTGTGTGACAGATAATACTACAGCCACCCATAGTGCGCCGATTAATGTTGATATCGATGGTCCTACACAGGGGCAAGTGATCTCAGCTGTAACCAGCACAATCACCGGTGACTGTACACCCATTGGATCTCGTATCGTCGTGACTATTGACAGCGTAACTGACAATGAGATTTCTCTCACGAAAACAACCAGCTGTAACAGCTCGAAAACCTATACCACAATAGTCAATACGGCAGGATTTCCAGATGGTTCAGCGACCATTACCAGTGAAATAGAAGATGCCAATGGTAACAAGCTGAGCGCAACAGTGACCGTAGAGATAGACAACCCACTAACGGTCACGATTACCGGACCAACAGCAGGTGAAGCGCTAAGCGGTCCGACCGAGACAGTGACAGGTGTCTGTTCACCAGTGGGTGGCACAGTGAGTGTCACG
>CAKMZF010000030.1 GCA_929200405.1 uncultured Gammaproteobacteria bacterium
ACTCTGATCTGTTAGAAATTATCCTGCTCTCTTTACGGGTCAGCTTGCTCGCTGTGTTCATTGCTTGCTGTGTAGGATTGCCACTGGGTGCCTTCTTAGCCATCAGTCGCTTTCCTTTGCGAAAATTCCTGTTGATCCTCATTAGCTCGCTAATGGGCTTACCGCCCGTTGTGATAGGACTGGTTGTCTATATGATGCTTTCGCAAGCAGGTCCTTTGGGTTGGTTGCAATTACTGTATACACCTAAGGCGATGATTATCGCTCAAATCATTCTCATTCTACCGATCATCACCGCACTGACCCAGCAAATTATCGCTGATCTTTATCAAGAATATCAAGAACAACTTCGCTCTCTCAATGTCTCTGCATATAAAACCATGGCGACCCTGCTCATTGATGCACGATATAGCTTAGTGACCGTTATTCTCGCAGGCTTTGGCAGGGCAATAGCAGAAGTTGGGGCAGTAATGATTGTGGGTGGAAATATCAACCATCTCACACGAGTCATGACGACTTCCATTGCCCTTGAAACCTCAAAAGGCGACCTTGCTCTAGCACTAGCTCTAGGCATTGTGTTGCTAAGCATTGCTTTACTGATTAACGCCGGAGCTATCACCAGTAAATCTTTGTCTAACAAATACCATTATGCATAGTCAGAAAGTTACGATGCATATAACACCAGAAAGCCGTGAAATCACCACCAAAGATATGCCTACAATCAAAGCTGTAGATATCAACTTAGCAGTTGCGGATAAGCTTCTGTTAAAAGACATCAACCTGACCCTGAAAGGCAAGGGAATAACTGTGCTATTAGGGGCAAATGGTGCCGGAAAAAGCCTATTGCTGCGGATTCTTCATGGCTTAGTTAAACCTAGCAGCGGTCAACTCTTATGGAATCATCAGCCTGTTGTTAATATAACTCAGTATCGCCAGCAGCAAGCTTTGGTATTTCAGAAACCAGTATTGCTTCGCCGCTCTGTCAAAGCCAATATAGATTTTGTACTCAGTCTGCAACCCCAGTATCGCGGCTTTCATCAGCGAAAACTGCGCCACCAAAAATCACTACAACTACTGACAGCAGCTGGGCTAGCTATGGATGCGAAAACACCAGCCAGACTACTATCTGGCGGCGAACAACAGCGCTTAGCGTTATGCCGTGCCTTAGCAATAAATCCTACGATCTTGTTCTTAGATGAGGCTACCGCCAGCCTAGACCCTGCTTCGACTAAACGTATAGAGCAGCAAATTAAGCAGGTCGTAACTAACGGCATCAGAGTTGTCATGGTTTCCCATGATATTAAGCAAGCCAAGCGCCTGGCCGATGAGATTATCTTCCTACACCAAGGCAGGCTTTTAGAGCAATCTAATGCTAGAGCATTTTTTGAAGAACCACAAACAACCGAAGCTAAAGATTATTTATCCGGAAAAATTTTTTTATGAATCTCACCCTTTTAAAAACTCGATATTTAGTCACAAGATTTATCTCTGTCTTACTCAGCGTAACGACATGCTTTGCGAACGCTGATGATCAGAATTCTCTTCTGATTCAGTCCACCACCTCTACTGCAAACTCCGGTCTTTATGACTATCTATTACCATTATTCAGCGCAGACAATGGCATTACCGCTCACGTTATTGCAGTCGGCACGGGGCAAGCGATAAAGAATGCCAAAAATTGCGATGGTGATATCTTGCTAGTCCACGCAAAATCAGCGGAGCAAGCATTTATCTCTGACGGCTTTGGCGTAGAACGTTATGACTTGATGTATAACGATTTTATCTTTGTAGGCCCTGATACAGATCCCGCAGGGATCTCAGGCAGCAATGATGCGATCAAAGCATTACAGAAAATTAGTAAAAGTGCTGCATTATTCGCCTCTAGGGGCGATGATTCAGGAACTCATAAAAAAGAAACGCAACTTTGGAAATTAGCAAATGTTAACGCTCAGGCAGCTTCTGGCGCTTGGTACAGAGAAACGGGTTCTGGAATGGGCGCGACATTAAATACCGCTGTTGGCATGCAGGCATATACCATAACTGATAGAGCAACTTGGATCAGTTTTAAAAATAAATCAAATTTTACCATTCAGATTGAGGCAGACCCACAACTTTTCAATCAATACGGGGTTATTTTAATCAATCCCGAGAAATGCCCCACTGTGAAGCAACAAGCTGGACAACAATTCATCAACTGGCTTCTTTCAGAAAAAGGCCAACAAGCCATTGCGAATTATAAATTGAATGATCAGCAACTGTTCTTTCCCAATGCCAAAATATCAGAATAGATAGCAATTATTAGGATACTATTCATATTTAAACGCTATTATTTTGAACGATTCTTAAACCATAACCAGAGCTAAAACATGAAATTACCAATTTTCGTCTGCCTTGCACTCGTCTCAGCCGCCGCTTTAGCAGGCTGTACCGCCAAAGATAATAACGACAATATGCAACAACAAACCAGTGAACATCTTCGCACTAACACCATCAATAAAGGTGAATTACTCACCATTGCACTACCATCAAATCATAGCACGGGCTACAGTTGGTCTGTGGCAGAAATTGATAATGACTACTTAGTCTTAGTACAAGATCCAACGTATAGCAACAGTGCAGACGGTATGGTCGGAAAATCTGGAGAAGATATCTTTCAATTTCAAAGCATCGCGACTGGACAAACAACGCTCAAACTAGTGTATAAAAGACCTTTTGAAACTGGCGTAGCGCCTGCGAAAACGCACGAGACAACTGTTGTCATCCAGTAAAAGTGTTAGCTCGAGCTTGCTTTAGGCTGTATACAGAAGACTGCTAGCTCTGCGAAAACATTTGGGCTCATACGGGTCAACATAGAGTTCATATGCTGGCCTGTTTGGTAGCGCTGATCGCAAATCGTGATATCTTTATCTCTACATAATTGCTCAAAATCTTTTATGGTAAACAAATGCAAGTTCGGGGTGTTATACCACTCATAGGGTAGGCGCTTGCTTACTGGCATCCGCCCTCGGAAATATAGATAGCTTCTAACGCGCCAGTAGCCAAAGTTGGGGAATGACACGATAGCCCGTTTGCCGACACGCATGATTTCATCAACCAGTTTTTCCGTATTGCGCAACGACTGCAAGGTTTGACCGATAATAACCGTATCTACGCTTTTATCATCAAAGCCAGCCAACCCCGCTTCCAAATCTGCCTGTATTACTGAGACTCCGCGCCCCATTGCCGCGACTACATTATTAATATCAATCTCAATACCATAACCTGTGACCTGTTTAGTTTCCGCGAGATGTGCGAGTAAGATCCCCTCATCACAGCCCAAATCTAAGACTACACTATTCGAATCTACCCACTCGGCAATGAGCTTATGCTCCTGACGCAACTTAGCATCTGTCATTTCTGTTCCTCAACATCTACCGTATAAGCATTGTTCAAATACGCTGTCAACACATTCACATAATCAGGAACTGGCATTAAAAAGGCATCATGGCCATAATCTGTGGTCACATTCGCGTAGCTCACAGCTTTTCCAGCCTTAACTAAAGCAGCTACAATCTCTTGCGATCGCTCTGGGCTAAACCGCCAGTCAGATGTAAAAGACACCACTAAGAAACGAGCTGATGTTTTCGTAAAACACTGCTCCAACTGATTATCAAAATCTGCTGCAGGGTCAAAATAATCTAGGGCTTTTCCCATACGTAAATAGGTATTGGCATCAAATCTACCGATAAATTGCTCACCTTGATATCTCAAGTAGCTCTCAATCTCAAAATCGGTTTCGTAGCTATAATGCAGATTGCTTTGTTTTAAATCTCTACCAAATTTGGTCTTCATACCTGCGTCCGAAAGGTAGGTAATATGGCCTAGCATTCTGGCTATTTTTAATCCCGTAGCAGGCACTGCATTTTGTGCTACATAATGACCTTCAAAAAAGTTAGGGTCAGACAATATTGCCTGCCTAGCCACTTCATTAAAAGCAATATTCTGCGTGGATAACTTAGAGACTGCGGCAACGACCACACAATGCTTAATACGCTCGGGATAATCTATGGTCCATTGCATTGCTTGCATACCACCCAAACTACCGCCAACAACTGCAAGCCATTGCTTTATGCCCAACGCATCAGATAGCTTAGCTTGGGTTTTTACCCAGTCTTTGACCGTAACCATTGGGAAGCTAGGCCCATAAGGTAGATTCGTATCGGGATTAATACTGTTGGGGCCCGTACTGCCACTACAACCTCCGAGGTTATTTAATGCAACCACATAAAACTTATTGGTGTCTATCGGTTTGCCGGGGCCTATGCAAGAATCCCACCAACCTGGCTTTGTGTCAGCTTCACTATGGTAACCAGCTGCGTGATGGTCTCCAGTTAGCGCATGGCAAATTAAAATTGCATTGCTCCTCTGTCTATTCAGCTCACCATAGGTCTCATAGACCAATGAGTAACTGGAGAGGCTTTCGCCGGAGCTTAGATTAATCGGGTCAGTTATGTGGCAAACTTGTGGCGTCACAATGCCAACTGATTTCTCCAGCCTATCTGTATCGTCTGTACCTAATGTCTGCATATTACGGCTCTGCTACAGCAGAATTTTCTCCAATAAGTCTTTGAGTACACTACCCACCAACTGAAAGCCAATAATTAGAATTAATGGCGAAAAGTCAATACCCCCAAAACTGGGCACGACATTGCGAATCGGCATTAAAATTTTCTGACCAATTCTGGCAATTAGTTCCACAGCTGGATGGCTAGGGTAGCCGACCCATGACATGACGACCGAGGCAATTAATATCCAAAAAAGAACATTGGTAAACACCTTGAGCATATCCACGAATAAACTAAACCATGCGACACCCATAATCTGCGTGCCTGTTAGCATGCCACCTTGAGATAACACCAACCACTTTAGGAAAAACAATAGCAACATCGCTAATAATCCCGGACCAAGACTGTTACGCTTAAATAAACGCGTAAACAGCCCAACCGCTGGTTCTGTTATCTTTTGAAGGGCATCATAGGTGATGTTATATCGAAAAGGACCGGACCAGTCAGCTAATGCCCGAACCAATAAAACTCCCCCGTAGATACTCACCAAAGAACTGATTATTTCTGCCATTATGTAATTACCATCTTTTGTTACGTTTCAGAATACTGTACTGCTGGCTACAAAGTTACTTACTTTGCGCCGCTAATTCACTGGCCAAAGTCTCACAGCGATCTTTTGAAGCCTGCATAGCGCTAGCAATGATGCCATGCAGATCATTATTCGTAAATGTTAATATTGCCTGCTCAGTTGTGCCACCTGGAGACGTAATTTTTCTACGCAGCTCTGCTGGCGTATCATCACTTTGCTTTGCAAGTCTCGCAGCCCCCAAAGCGGTTCTGGTCACTAGTTCAATAGCCTGCTCCTCAGTAAAGCCCAACTCTACTGCTTTAGTGGTCATAAACTCCATCATATAAAAAAAGTAGGCCGGGCCACTACCAGAAATCGCAGTAATAGCATCTATGCCACTTTCCTCATCACACCATTGAACATGACCAACGGCGCGCATAATTTTCTCGGCCTGATCAGATTGACTTTGTTCGGCGTAAGATGATGCATAAAGACCACAAACACCTTCCCCAACTAACGATGGCGTATTGGGCATAGATCTGATTATAGGCCAATCTGCTTGCTCCGTTTGGCCGTCAGCTTGCAAAGCCTCTAACATAATACTAACAGGTAGCCCTGCTGCTAATGACAGTAAACATTTACCTCTAGCAGTAGATATCTTACCCAACTCCCGTAAAACGGCAGGGGCAACCTGCGGCTTAACTGCAAGCACCAAAACATCTGACATCTCAACTAGCTCTGTCATATTGCTGGCGGCGGTAAAACATAATTGACTGGCTAATTCAGCTAGCTTCTCTGGCGTTTGATTAATCGCGATTATCTGATCTTTGCCAAAATCTGATTGTCGCATACCAGCGATAATAGCTTGTGCCATATTGCCACAGCCAATAAACCCTACTGAAAAATCTGCATCCATTATCCACTCTCTTTTGCTTTATATTCTCTAGCGCCAAATAAGGCTGTTCCTACTCTTACCATAGTACTGCCATACTCCACTGCCAAGGCGAGATCTGAGGACATGCCAATAGACAAAGTATCAATGCCTGTCACTTTCTGTTGCAGCGCCTTATATAAACTTGCCATCTCTGCAAAATCTGCTTTTAACTGCTGCTTATCAACAGAATTATCTGGGGCAGGTATCGCCATTAAACCCCTGAGTTTCACCTTCTCAAAAGCTTGTATCTCCTCAACCAATGGCCACAGATCAACCGCTGAAATCCCTGATTTACTGGCCTCGCCGGAGATATTAATCTGGATGCAAATATTGATAGGCTCTAATTCCACTGGCCTTTGCTCATGCAGGCGACGTGCTATTTTAACGCGATCAACCGTTTGCACCCAATCAAAGTGCTCAGCGATAATCTGGGTTTTATTCGACTGCACATGACCAATAAAGTGCCACACTATATTGTAATTCGGATAGTCTTGCTGTAATTGCTGTTGTTTGAGTATCGCTTCTTGTAAATAGTTCTCACCAAATTCATATTGCCCTAGCTCAGCCAGCGCACGAATAGCGGTAGCTGACTTGGTTTTACTTACTGCTAATAATCTCGGCGGTTCTGAACCTATTTTTTGACTCGCCTTTTCAATCTCCGCAACAACTGCCTGATATCTGTTGGCAGCGGCATCTTGCTCAGAAGTCGTATCCATACGTCACTATCCCCGCTGATAAACCGAGCGCCCAGCTACCCAGGTTTGCTGCACATAGCCACCAAACCACCAACCATTAAACGGGCTGGTCTTACCTTGACTCTGAAATTGGCTAATATCAACTTCGGTAGGAATATCCGGCTGATAAATCACAATATCTGCTGGTGCACCGACCTCAAGCGTCCCTGCCTCTAAACCCAATATTTTCGCTGGGTTTACGGTTACTTTGGCCAACACATCTAATAATGGCATTTGATCTCGACTCACCAAGTGCAGAACTAAACCTAATAGAGTATCCAGCCCTGATATTCCTGGTACTGTCTCACCAAATGGACCATCCTTGTCATCACTATGCAATGGTTGATGATCTGAGGTCAGCACATCGATATGCCCCTGCTTTAGAGCTTTTATTAAGCCTTCTCGATCAGCATGATCACGCAATGGCGGCATTACATTCGTCTGAACGCCGAAGCCTTCGGTATCAATATCAGATAACATCAAGTGATGTATTGCAGTGTCGCAGGTAATCGGTAAGTCACGCGATTTAGCCATCTCTATCCATTTCATACTCGCCCGCGATGATATCCGCCCGACATGCAAACTCACTCCCAAATCTTCGGCAATAGCAATATCTCGCAATAACGCAGCGGTTTCTGCTGCCACTGAGATCGGACTCAAACCCATTCTGGTCGTCAACTCCCCCTCGTGGCCACCGACCTTAGGCGTGAGCCAAGCATCAAATGGGTTCATAATAATTGGCAACTTAAAACTCGCTGCATATTGCATAGCACGGCGTAGCACTAAACTATTCTCTATCGGTTGGCCGGCATTGGTCGCACCAATACAACCTGCTTCTTTAAGCGCAGCTAACTCGGCAAGGTGCTGCCCTTTATTACCCTTAGTTAGAGCGGCTAAGCATTCTACTCTCGCTGCTTGCGCTTCTTTTGCTGAACGGTTGATATACCGAACAACCGATGGTTCATCGATAACAGGGTCGGTATCCGGCTGACAAACAACTGTGGTAATACCATTTTTTACTGCCGCTTTGGCTTCCGAGTCAATCGTTGCTGCTTGAGTACTGCCTGGCTCTCGCAGCTTGGTTGCTATATCAACCAGGCCAGGGATTAACCACTGACTTTTAGCAGAGACCGTGTCATCTGCACTAAAGCCTGCAACGCCCTCTCCACTGGCCCCATAACCAACTATTTTGCCCTCTGCAATGGCAATATCTGCTATTTCATCACGGTTATTTTTAGGGCATAGAACTCTGGCTTGCTGTATTAATGTTTTCATGCCAAACCTCCATTATTCGCAGTTTCTGCTATCTTGGTCGCCAAGTTATTCAGTTGCTGCTGTTGATTAGCAATAGTAGTACTTAACACCGCCATTCTCACGGCAATGCCATAGGTAACCTGCTCAAGAATCACTGATTGCGGGCCATCGGCAACCTCTGAGGCAATCTCCAAGCCACGATTAATCGGTCCGGGATGCATAACAATCGCATCTGGTTTTGCCAATTTCAGACGCGCTTGATCAATGCCGTATTGCTGATAATATTCACTCTCACTTGCCAGCAATGCACCATTCATTCGCTCTTTTTGCAAGCGCAACATTATCACCACGTCACAGTCTTTCAAACCAGAAGTAAGCGAGGTGTGAACTTCAACACCTAAAGTCTCTATCGACTTAGGCAACAGAGTTAACGGAGCAATTACATTGACCTGTGCTGCACCAAGGGTTTTTAAAGCATGTATTTGAGATCTTGCCACTCGGGAATGCAAAATATCTCCCACAATCGCCACTTTAAGCCCTGTAAACTGTTGCTTATGGCGACGAATAGTGAACATATCCAACATTGCTTGAGTCGGATGTGAGTGACTGCCGTCGCCGGCGTTTACGACAGCGATGCCTGCTGGGGTATGCTCTGCGACATAATGAATAGCCCCGGAGGTTGAATGCCTGACAACCAAACAATCGCACTGCATCGCTATGATATTCGCAATGGTGTCTCTTAAGGTCTCGCCCTTGGAAGTAGAGCTGGTGGCAATATTTACATTCAACACATCCGCTGATAACCGTTTGGCAGCCAACTCAAAAGTTGTACGTGTCCGAGTGCTAGGTTCAAAGAACAAATTGACAATGGTTTTGCCATTTAGCAGAGGGAGTTTTTTGACACGACGCTCAGCCACTGCTGTGAACTGCTCCGTATCATCCAGTAGCTTGGTTAATAGCGCTTCACTTGAGCCTTCTACACTAAGAAAGTGCCGATATTGCCCTAGCTCATCATATTGAATTTCATGCATTCTCGTACCTTAATCTTTCTGTGTATTGTCGCATCTGTTAGTGTTAGTCGGTAACTCGTTAACTTTGTTAGTTTTGGCTGGTCTATCTATCCCTATTTGGCGCAGGCTCATTGCGCAAGCTCAGAGAGTAAGGTGACTCTAAATCCATTTTAACCCGCTGAGTAGCAGCAAGCTCCGTGCGTATCGCCACAAAATCAGCGGCTATTGGCAACTCTCTACCGCCTCGGTCCAACAACACTGCCAAGCTAATACTCAACGGTCGCCCGTAGTCAAAAAGAATATTAACAGCGGCTCGGGTACTCCGACCACTGTAAAGCACATCATCGATCATTAGCACTCTTTTGCCATCTATCGCCGCGGGGAGATAACTAACTTGATTCGCATTACTACTAGCGCCAAAACCACGTTGATCAAAATCATCTCGATAAAGATTGATATCCAATGTACCCAAAGCGGTCTGCAAACCATGCTTTTGCTGTAGCTGCTGATGAATTTCTGCAGCGATAATCGCGCCACCGCGGTGAATACCGACCAAGATGTCAGTTTCTGATGATTGCAACCAATCACGGGCAATATTCTCGCTGAGTGTTCCGATAACTTCTGGAATATTCAAGCTGGGCAATTCATTTGCCGATCGTATTTGTGTTTTGTCCATATTATTCCCATCACCCGACTCATGCTTGTTTGCCATTGCCTGACATTGCCGCATAAGAAGGCTGTTAATTCTGTAGATAGCGCTCAACAATCACTGCTGCGGCCACCGCATCTATCCCAATTTGTTTTTGCTTAGCAGACATCCTAGCCATTTTATGCTCTGCCTCTTGGCTACTCAAGCGTTCATCGAACATCTCTACATTTAGCATTGTGCACTCTCTAAGTAACTCTGCAAATTTCATTGAACGCTTTTGCTGCGCTTGTATTTTGCCATCCGCAGTTTCTGCCAACCCCACTACAAATTTTTGCGGCTGCCATTCTTTTATCAACAACTGTAATGTTTTCTGAAAATTTGCTCCTAACCAATCTTTATCCGCTATATGCCAAGTAAGCACCGGCTGTGCGGTTTCCGTAAGACTATTGCCTACAGCTACCCCGGTTTTTTTACGACCGGGATCAAAGCCCATCACTCTCATCTAATTCTCTGTGCTCGATATTTAATATTTGAGCGATTAAACAACGTTAGCATTACGCTGAACCTGCTTGCCAACTCAGCTGACTTACTTCGACCCCCATAGAATACGCCGCCTGCTGCCAACGCTCTGTGATTGGCTGTGAAAAAATTAAATGATGATTCAAGTCAACCATATCAGTAGGATCAAAAACAAAATTGGCAGTAAGCCAGCTATTATCCATTATCTCTTCTTCTAGCTGCCCTTGGCTCCAGCTGGAATAACCAAAAAACACTTGATAATTTGCTGGCAAATTATCAGCATCCGCCGCTATAGCTGCTAATAAATCTTGTCCCGGTGACAACACTAGGGTTGGGCTAAGCCGCTTAGAGCCAGACCAATGATCCGAACCGTCATGCAGCACAAAACCCTGCTCTTGGTGTATTGGCCCACCGCAAAGCACGAGATTATTTAATTTTTTTGGTGCTTTTACCGCAAGTTCCAATTGTTTAAAAACATCGGCTAAGGTAAAACCCGCCTCTTTATTTGTCACGAACCCCATTGCCCCTTCAGCATCATGCAAGCAAAGATAAATAGTTGAACGGGTAAACATATCATCTATCATACTTGGCATAGCCAGTAACCATTGCCGGCTTAAATTCGTCACAGACTGCTCGCCATCATGTGCTTTATTTATCTCTGTAAAGCGAGCTTTATATAGTTTAAATGGATCCATATTTCTTCTTTTATTTCTCTATTCTTTAGCCATTGAGTTTAGCTGCAATCGCGTCCATTAACTGCCCACCGATATCCAAGCCATACTCATCATCTAGCTCGCGAATACAGGTTGGGCTGGTGACATTGACCTCGGTTAAATAACCGCCAATCACATCCAAACCAACAAATAGCAACCCTCTACGCTTAATCTCAGGCTTCACTTGCTCGCAAATCCACAACTCACGTTCGGTTAATGCTTGACCGACCCCTCGTCCGCCAGCCGCCAGATTTGCTCTGGTTTCCCCAGCAGCAGGTAATCTTGCTAGGCCATAAGGCACTGGTTCACCATCAATGAGCAATATCCGCTTGTCTCCCTCTGTCACCGCGGGAATGAACTGCTGTGCAATGATGGTCGCGTTAGCATCTGGCAATAGCGTCTCCAATATTGCGCCGACATTGGGACCATCTTTTTGCAACCTGAATATCCCCATGCCGCCCATACCATCAGGCGGCTTAACAATAACATCGCCATGCAATGCTAGAAATTCTCTAACCTGCTCTCGACTGTGACAAATAAGCGTTGCGGGTGTGCACTCAGGAAACCAAGTCGTGAAGATTTTTTCATTGCAGTCTCGCAATGCCGCAGGTGGATTAACCACCAATGCACCGGCAGCTTCGGCTCGATCTAAAATATGGGTAGCATAGACATAATTCATATCAAACGGCGGGTCTTTGCGCATCAATATCGCATCCATGTCACCTAGCAATATCTGTTGCTGATCTGCAAGTGAATACCAGCTAGCAGATTTCTCATCCTCATTGATAGTCACAATTTGGCTCTGTGCCATCGCCACACCTTGATCTAGATACATCACATCTGCTGTAAAATAGTATATTTCCCAGTCTCGCTTAGCCGCCGCACGCAACATCGCAATAGAACTGTCTTTTTTAAGATTCAGATGTGCAATTGGATCCAAAACGACACCAAGTTTTCTACCCATTTCTAGCTATCCTTAGATAATAAATGTTAAACTATGCCCATACAGGCTCATCAAAGACAGTGTATCAGACTGCAGAGCAGGTTTCACAGGGTGTGCAAGAGAAAATACCACTTAAAGATAATAATGATTCAGATATCTTTGCCCACCACATACTGCCCGTAAATTAAGTCAAATTGATAATGAAAAAAGTCTCTCGTTCATCCATTCGCCAATGCTCCCCGCTAGCACTCGTTATGCTCATTTGTAGCAGTGCTAGCCAAGCACAGGTTTGCGAAGCGCCATCTCTGGCTAATTTTCAGCTAAATCTACCCAGCAGTGCCCCAAAAGACCTAGGTCCTGAGGAAGTCTGGGTTGATGCTGACCAAATAGATGGCGACAGATCTCAAATAACTGCGAAAGGCAATGCTTATTTAATCAAAGACGGCAACGTAGTGACTGGGGATGTGGTACATTATGATAGAGTCAAGGGCACAGCAAGCACCGCCAACTCTATCATCGCCCAAAATGGACTCGTCACCAAAAGCAAAGAAGCTCACTATGGTGGTAAAAATGCAGGCAGTGAACTTGCTGGTGTGGACTATTTTCTTCGCGCTAATGGCGCTCATGGCACTGCCGATAAAATATCCTCTGAGATCGGCAATTCTACTTTTGAAGCCAGCAACATCACCTACACCACCTGCAATGCTAGCAACCCTACTTGGTGGATAGAGGCTAACAGATTAAACCTAAATCAAGACACCAACAGAGGCATTGCCAGAAACGCGGTGGTTAAGATAAAAGGCGTGCCGGTTTTTTATAGTCCTTATCTACCGTTTTTCACCAATGGCCAACGTGCCACAGGTTTGCTAATCCCTAAAGCCGCTTACTCCGGCAACAATGGCTACACTTACATTCAACCAATTTACTTTAATCTCGCACCCAACTATGACGCGACACTCAATATTGGCAATATCTCAAACCAAGGATACTTTGCGGGCCAAGAATTCCGTTATTTAACAAAACGCAATCAAGGCGAGATAATTAACCAACACCTTTTCTACAGAGATGATCGAGACAATGCCTACATGCGCCGCTGGACACATCTCTATCAAAACAATGATTTATTGGGTGGCAACTTAGGTCAAATCAAGTTCGCCATTGATTATAATAGCGCCTCAGATGCTAACGTGCTTGATCAGATAGAAACCTCTCTTTATGCCACTGACACCGACCATTTAAAACAGGCTGCCTCTTTATCTTGGTCACGCGCCATAGGCAATGCTCAATTACAGCTGACAACAGAGTATAGACAATATCAATCATTAAACAATGAAAGCAGCAGTCCCTACGCCTACAAACCTAAAATCAAGCTCTCAGCAAAAGGCGACTTGCCGCTAACTATTGCTGACTCGCCACTAAAATGGTCACTTGAGAGCAGCTGGACGCAATTACGCCACCCCACAAAGTCCAGTACAAATCGCTGGATTAGCCAAGCTGGACTCAGTCATTCAATCTATAAACCTTATGGTTTTCTAAATACCCGTATAAGCCTAAAGCGTGTAGACATCTCTCTCCCAGAAGTTACCGACTCCGAAACCGATAGCGAGTTTGCATTTACCGCGCCCACACTGGAAATAGATAGCGGCCTTACTTTTGAGAAGAAATTTAACAATGGCATGAAACATGAAATATCTCCGAGACTTTACTATACCTACACACCACATAAAGATCAGACAAACAGCCCTACTTTAGAGGCCAGCACTCGTGGCGATTCTATCAGTTCTCTGTTTCAGCCTAGCCGTTTTATTGGCGATGAGCGTATTGCTGACACAAACAAAGTCAGTGTCAGTTTGGAAAATAAACTCTACAAGAGCGATGGCAGCGAGCTAGTCAGTGTCAAAATGGCGCAGTCTTTTTATAATGACTCACCAAAAATCAACCTAGATGGCAGCTCAAGCGACAAAGATCTGTCTCGCTCAGATGCATATTTAGAAGCCAGAGCCAGATTAACCAAAGCTCTTCAAGCTGATATGTCGGCGCGTTTTGATTACGATGACTATTCTTTAGAGACTTATGCTACGGGTTTGTCTTTCAGAAAGAACAAGTATGCCGCAAGACTGGGCTTTAGTGATAATAGAACCGAGAATGACGACAAGTCAGTCAATCTTTCAGGTAAGATCGCTGTGACCAACGAGATCAATCTACTCGGTCGAGTACAATACAATATTGACCAAGAAAGCACCAATGAGCATATACTGGGCATAGAGTATAATAATTGCTGTGGCACGGTACGATTTGGCGTGAGAAATCAACGCGATAATTTTACCGAAGAATTTAAACGTCGCTATCTCTTGGAGTTTGAAGTTGGTGAGTTAGGCACTGTCTCAGCTGGTGAAAGCTTTACTAATCGGATCTTTGGTTTTTAATTTATGCCACCAAAATACACTACTCCCACGGATTCAAGCAATGGCCATATTGCCCGTAAACGCTTTGGGCAAAACTTCCTAAATGACAATAATATCATCGCTAAAATTATTCATGCGATTAACCCTGTCAAAGAAGATTCGATTTTAGAGATCGGACCAGGTCAAGCCGCGCTAACTGCCCCCCTGTTAGAAGCCCTGCAAAACATCCATGTCATAGAGATTGACCGAGACTTAATCCGAGATTTGCATCTTACAGACGCCTATGCAGAACATCGCTTAATTATTCACGAAGGCGATGCCTTAAAGCTTAATATTCGCCAAATTGCTAACGAGATGAATCCCAAGCAACCTATACGCATAGTCGGAAATTTACCCTACAATATCTCAACCCCATTGCTATTTAAATTTGTTGACTGCTTAGACCGCATTAAAGATGCGCATTTCATGTTGCAAAGAGAAGTAGTGGAGAGAATGGCCGCTAGCCATAATAGTAAAAGTTATGGTCGCTTATCAGTAATGATCCAAACGCACTTTCAAGTCGAAGCGCTATTTACAGTACCACCAACTGCTTTTAATCCACCACCAAAAGTGCAATCACAAATTGTTAGATTGATTCCACACCCTGCATCGCCATGGCCAAAACAGCCCAGTGCTCACTACACCGAGTTGGTTAGCAAAGCCTTCTCTGCCAGACGAAAGACACTACGAAAAGGCCTCAAAGACCTTGTGAATGAAGATGGTTTTGCTGCCTGTGGAATCGACTCAGGCCTAAGACCAGAGAATATAGATGTCGCTAGTTATATCGCTCTGAGCCATCATACGCTAAAATAATTATTAAATAATCCACTTTGACAGAACAAACAGGAGTTCCCAATGAATCCCTTACAACAAGTTAACGCATTAGGCCAAAGCATTTGGTATGACAATATTACTAGGGAATTATTAGACGGTAAGCTTGAGCAGCTTATCAATAACGATGATCTCCGTGGGATTACCTCTAATCCCTCAATTTTTCAAAAAGCCATTACCAGTAGTGATGATTACGACCAATCAATTACCGCCGCTGTTGCAGCCAATGGTGACATTTCAGCTAAAGAGTTATTTTTTGAACTGGCCATAGCTGATATACAATCGGCAGCAGATCAGCTTGTAGGTCAGTTTACCAAAACGCAGGGCACAGATGGCTTTGTGAGCCTTGAAGTTTCGCCAGACTTGGCACACGATACCGAGTCTACAATAGCAGAAGCAAGAACTCTACACGCCAGAGTAAATCGTCAAAATCTAATGATTAAAGTACCAGCCACTAAAGCTGGCATACCAGCTATTGAAGCATTAATCGCCGATGACATATCTGTTAATGTCACCTTGCTATTTTCAGTAGCGCGCTATCAGGAAGTTGCGCAGGCTTATATCCGTGGCATTAAAGCTAGGGTTGAGCAAGGCAAAGACATTAGCAACATCCGTTCAGTCGCTAGCTTTTTTGTTAGTCGTGTAGATAGTGCTGTTGATGCAGAGCTAGCACAAAAACCCGAGCTACATGCTCTACAAGGGAAAATTGCGATAGCCAATGCCAAATCTGCCTATCAAAGCTATTTAGATACTTTTGAAACTGCTGAATTCAAGGCCCTAAATGCAGCACCGCAGAGGTTACTCTGGGCAAGTACTGGCACCAAGAACCCAGAATACTCAGATGTACTCTATTTAGATCAACTTATCGCGCCAAATACTGTTAACACAGTACCCCCAGCAACTTATGAAGCATTCAGAGATCATGGAACTGCTGCATTAACCTTAGCTGATAATATCAATGAAGCACAACAACAACTCACAGAAATCTCAACGCACGGCATCGACTTAACGGCCATTACTGACAAACTGGAAGCCGATGGAGTGAAATCTTTTGTAGACTCTTTTGACGACCTATTAGCAGACCTACAAAACAAGCTACAGCAGCACAGCAGCTAAATAACTGCGGCACCTAGCCAAGCATAATAGATAAATATGGCAACCTACGTTGTTGGTGACCTACAGGGTTGCTACAAACCACTCAAAAAAGGCCTAAAGAAATTAGGCTTTTCGCCGAGCTTTGACACTTTATATTGTGTTGGTGATCTGGTTAATCGCGGCCCAAGATCAGCTGATGTGTTGCGCTACCTCATGGATCTCGGGGAGTCCGTGCAGCCCATCCTAGGAAACCATGATCTTAGCTTACTAGTCTCTGCGGCTGGCATAAAAAAGACCGTTTCTAATAGCACCTATCAACAAATAATGGAAACGCCTGATCGAGACGATATGATAGACTGGCTACGTCAAAAGCCTCTAGCACGCTGGGATCAAGAAAATAATGCGCTCATGGTGCATGCAGGCCTCTACCCACAGTTCTCTATTTCCGATTTACTGCATCAGACCCAACGCGTTGAGGCTTTACTGCAAGCAGATCAAAAAACCTATTACAACTTTTTAGAGCAAATGTTTGGCAACACTCCTGCTAGCTGGCATACCAACTTAACCCCAGCCGAAAGTACAAGGTTTATAATTAATTGTTGCACCAGAATGCGCTATCTAAATAGTGACGGTTCACTCAATTTACAGCAAAAAGACAACCCAAAAAATCAATCAAGCGATGAGATAGTCCCTTGGTTTGACATCTCGAACCCAAGGCTTGGCTCTTCTAGAGTATTTTTTGGCCATTGGGCTGCATTAGGCTTGTATATTGCCCCGCCATTTTTCGGATTAGATACCGGCTATGTCTGGGGAGGCAGCTTAACATTTGCAGAAATAGGGGTAAATTCAATGAAGATTTCATGTCAGATCTATGCGTAGAACTACAACCTGATATACTACCCGCCTAAATAACGTAAACACTTTGTTGAAACAAACTGTTAGCGCTGTTTTGGTAGCGCATCTTGTCAGCAGATTCTTGGTATCCAAAAACTCTGGTAATGAGGCTTCACAAGATTCTTTCACCAATGAAAGCAATCCAATTTTTAAAGAGTATGGAGAATCCATGAACATATATGTAGGCAACTTGCCTTTTAAAATCACTCAAGACGAGCTTAGAGATCTTTTCAGCCCATTTGGCGCTGTAGATCGCGTAAACGTTGTTACTGACCGTGAGACTGGTCGTGCACGTGGTTTTGGTTTTGTTGAAATGGCAAACGACGATGAGTCAAGAGCTGCAATCGAAGGTCTTAACGGCCAAGAAGTTGACGGTCGCGCATTGACTGTTAACGAAGCGAAGCCTAGAGAGCCGCGTCGCTAAGCCGACTGTTTTCTAAGCAAAAAAACCGCACGATGTGCGGTTTTTTTATATCCAATTAGTAAGGCCATTTCTAATAATAAGATTCAATATGATAATCCCTATTACCCACTAACCACTCTTACTTTGGCCGCTTTTGATATTTTTTTGCCTTGTTACTAATCCTGTCATCTTTCTCTAAACGATGAGTTTGCTTCTTCACAAAACCCCTCGGCTCGAATGGATTGCTTCCTGAGCGGACTTCTATTTGGATTGGCGTACCATATAATTTAAATGCCTTCCGATACACATTAACCAAGTATCGCTTATACGATTCCGGCAACTGATCTGTCTTATTACCATGAATCACGACAATAGGCGGATTTCTGCCACCTTGATGAGCATATCTCAATTTAACACGATTGCCTTTCACGATAGGTGGCTGGTGCTTCATCACCGCCCCCTCAAGCACTGTTGTTAACTCTTTGGTATTCAAGTCTTTAGTCGCTGCTCTATAGGCCATCTTCACTGACTCAAATAGATCCATTATTCCAGAACCATGCAATGCAGATATAAAGTGCATCTTAGCAAAATCCACAAAATCTAGCTTCAGTGATAAGTTTCTACGAATTTCGTTACGCTCATCTGTCGAAAGATGATCCCACTTATTTACGGCCATCACCAAGGCTTTTCCAGAACTTAGCACATACCCTAATAATGTCGCATCTTGCTCGCTAATACCTTGCCTAGCATCCAACATCATTAGCACAACATTACTGCTCTCAATCGACTGCATAGATTTGATAACACTGAATTTTTCTATAACGTCATCAACACGCGCCCTGCGACGGATACCAGCGGTATCGATTAAAGTGTAATGTTGACCATCCCTCTCAAACGGCACTCGAATACTGTCTCTGGTCGTGCCAGCTTGATCCGCAGCCAAAACACGCTCCTCACCTAACAAACGATTTACCAATGTAGATTTCCCTACATTTGGCCTACCGACTATTGCAATTTCAATGGTCTTAGGCTCATCTAATTTTGAGAAAGTTTGCAAACTTTTATGCTCGCGCTTCCAAGGCGCTAACACTAAAGACATCAGATCACTAACCCCTTGGCGATGTGCAGCAGAAATTGAAGCAAGCTCGTCATAGCCAAGGCTATAAAAGTCAGATTTCGCTACATCATGATCAACAGATTCACTTTTGTTCATTACGAGGTGAATTTTTTTATCTATACGACGCAATTTGTCAGCGATGATTTGATCTGCCGCAGTAATTCCAGACTTCGCATCCACCAGAAACAAAACCACATCTGCCTCTCCAACCGCTGTTAAAGCCTGAGCCTCTATAGTTTCTCCAAAATTCTGCGGGTCATCCACCATACCGCCGGTGTCTACCACAACATAAGGGACAGGCCCGACTCGGCCTGACCCGTAATGGCGATCTCTAGTTAATCCGGGAATATCCGCAACTAAGGCTAGACGCGTCTTAGTCAGTGCATTAAACAAAGTCGACTTGCCCACATTTGGGCGGCCGACTATAGCAACAACAGGTAACATAATTTAACTCATCGCAAACGATTTGTTTGCTAAATTTTACTGACTAACAGTGTTGCTAATTGCTTCTACCGCTTGTGTTGCAGTTGATACAGTTTTCGAAACAGTGGACTCTACCTCTTCTACTGCTGCTTCAACAACAGATACTGTGGCACTCTGGTCAGCGATCTGTTCTTCACTTAAATCCACACCCGCTTCAGGGCTAGCTTCGGCTTGGGAAGTTTTTTCCGTTTCATTCTCTAATTTAGTTTCAGCAACGACATCATTCACCACGGCATTATTTGATTCTGCAGAAACTGTATTAGTGACTTCTGTCTCATCAGCAACCACTTCAGAGCTTGCTTCAGTTTCATTCTCTGACTTAGCAACAGAAACTACACCATTCACCACGGCACTATTTGATTCTGCAGAAACTGTCTCCGTAGCTTCTGTTGTAGTCGATGATGACGCTGCAACATCACTATCATCAGCCAGTACCTCTGGAGCAGGTAGCTTACGCAGCTTTAGTAACAATGGTAAGTTTTGTGTTCTCGTTCCTTCAATCGCTGCCTGATAAGCCGTTCTAGCATTTTCGATATCCCCTTTAAGAACATAGGCATCACCTCTTAACTCTTCTGCTATAGTTACAAAAGCTTCTGAGTTGCTGCCCCCTAAAGTAGAGATTACATCATCTGCATTCCCGGCTTGCAGCTGCACCCTAGCGATTCTGGTTCGCACGAGATCAGCAAACTGCGATTCTTCTGCCAAAGGCATGATTGCTTGCAAGGTTTTTTCAGCAGCTTCAAAATCGCCTTTCGAGGACTGTTGCTTAGCTGCAAATAGCTCACCGAACATATAGTACGAAGTATCAGGATACTGCTCTTTGAGCTGGGATAATTCTTGAGAAATATCTGCGTCTTCTGAATCCTGATACTTCTTAACTAAGCTCTGATAAACATCAGAAGCCGACGAAATTACATTTTGCTGACCATCTTGCCAATATCTATAGCCATAGATACCACCTAGACCTATAACTAGCCCAGCAATAATCCACGGAACATTTTGCGCTATCCATTTTTTAATGCGCTCTTCTTCACTTAAACCGTCTAATTCATCTGCCATCGTTATCTCGTTTTATTTTCTCTAATTGCACTATTGACTCAAGCAGCAGAATGCATCCATGTATCTACATCGACCACTTTCTGCTCCCCACCATGCATGGGTTTTACAGTAATTGTATTCTCTGCTATTTCAGAGTCCGCCAATATCAGAGTTGTACTCGCACCACTCTTATCTGCTTTTTTCATTTGACTCTTAATGCTCGCGCCGCCGCAGTTTAATTCAATTTTGACGTCTTGCAAGTGTTGTCGCAATTTTTCAACGATTGCGAATGCTTTAGACCGGTTTTCATCACTGACACTTACAACAACATAATAATCTGGTTTCTCAAGTTCTGGCAATAATTGCTGAGCTTCTAGCAGCAACATTAATCTTTCTAATCCCATCCCAAAGCCAATGCCCGGAACGGTTTTGCCACCTAATTGTTCAACCAGCCCATCATAGCGGCCACCACCGCAGACGGTATTTTGAGCGCCTAGACCATCACTAGCCATCCACTCAAAAACTGTGCGATTGTAATAATCCAAGCCCCTTACTAGCCTTGGATTCACCTCATACTCCATACCAACAGCATCTAAATATGACAATAACGTTTCAAAGTGCTCATGACATTGCTCTGAGAGGAAGTTGATCATCTGTGGCGCAGCCATCAGTATTTCTGCCATCGCTGGATTTTTGCTATCTAAAATTCGTAACGGATTTTTATGCAAACGATTCTTTGAATCTTCATCCAATATCTCAGCATGCTCTGAAAAATATTCAATAAGCGCTGCTCGATAGGCTTGCCTAGACTCGGGAGAGCCCAGAGAGTTAACATGGAGCTTAATATCTTTTACGCCTAGTCTCTGTAAAATAGCAGCACTAAGACAAATTATTTCCGCATCAATATCAGGCCCCTCAAAGCCAAATGCCTCAACATCAACCTGATGAAACTGCCTTGCTCTACCTTTTTGTGGTTTTTCATATCGGAAAACTGGGCCAATACTCCACAGCCGCTGGGTCTGATTATGTAACATACCATTTTGAATTGCTGATCTAACCAATCCTGCTGTCATCTCTGGACGCAATGTCAGCTGCTCACCATCACGGTCTTCAACACTGTACATTTCTTTCTCAACAACATCTGTCACCTCACCTATAGAGCGGCGAAATAATGCGGTTTTCTCTACTAATGGAGAACGCGTTTCTTGGTATTGATAACTGCTTAATACTGATTTGATCCGCGTCTCAATTTGCGCCCACTGACCTGCCTGAGCAGGTAGTAAATCATTCATCCCTTTTACATTTTTAAATGCTGTCATATGTTATAACTCAAACCTTGCCACGCCTGAGCCATTGGTCTTGGCATTTTTTTGCTGCCCATTAACTGTCAATCTAACAACCGATGGATTCCCTAACACGACTTTAAGTCTCTTAGCACTCTTTATCGTTCTTACCTGGCCTGCTTGCAAAGTACGAGATAATATCACTTTACCAGAATCTGCTTCGGTTACCTGCGCCCAACATTCACCTGTAAAATTAAACA
>CAKMZF010000031.1 GCA_929200405.1 uncultured Gammaproteobacteria bacterium
GGTGAACCGATAAACTTCGCCACGAATAGGTTGGCTGGATTTTGATACAGCTCAAGCGGTGCTCCCACCTGCTCTATATATCCTGCAGAAAGCACTACGATGCGATCTGCCAATGTCATCGCTTCCACTTGGTCATGGGTGACGTATACCATCGTAGTTTCCGGCATGCTTTCCTTAAGGTTGGCAATCTCTAACCTAGTAGCGACTCTAAGCGCGGCATCTAAGTTCGATAATGGCTCATCAAATAGAAATACTTTAGGGTTGCGAACAATCGCTCGGCCAATCGCCACGCGTTGGCGCTGCCCACCAGATAATGCTTTGGGCAGTCGGTTAAGATAGTCTGTGAGTTGCAGCATTTCAGCAGCTTTGCTAACTCGCTCATCTATTTCTGATTTGTTAGCTTTGGTCAAGCGCATGCTAAACGCCATATTGTCATAGACTGTCATATGGGGATATAGCGCATAGCTCTGAAACACCATAGCAATGCCACGCAATGACGGTGGAATGTCATTCACTCTAATTCCATCAATCTCTAGCTCACCACTGGTAATGGTTTCTAGGCCTGCAATCATTCTCAGCAGGGTAGACTTGCCACAACCAGAGGGGCCAACAAACACCACAAACTCGCCCTGTTCTATGGTCAAGTCTACGCCATGCATGACTTCTACTTTATCGTATGCTTTTTTGATATTGGTAAGCTTCACTGCTGCCATTATTTATTCTCCATAGACTTTTCTGTAGACACTCTTCTCTTAACTCAACGTCAATTCACAGCGTCTTATTTGTCCTAACTCTAGCGATATATAGTTGATATGGCGCCAAGTTCAGGCTATTTCCCATCACTTCTGATTCTATCGATTTACCCCATTGCTCTGTAAATATTACTTCGTGGTTCTGTGCTTCTACCGACATAGATTGGATGCTGTCTTCTAAATTGAAGGCGCAAAATATCTTTTCATCATCATAACTACGGGTAAAGCTCAATATGTTTTCCGTCGCTTTAATATCAGAAATATCACCTTTGGTTAATGCCATATACTGTTTACGGAAATGAATAAACTTACGGTAAAAGCTGAGGATTGATGTTTGATCTTCTATTTGCTGGTCAACCGCTAAGGCTAAATGTGTATCCCCGATTGGCAACCATGGAGGGACACTACTAAAACCTCCGCTGCTGTGTGTTGCCTCCCACACCATTGGGGTTCGGCAACCATCTCTACCTTTAAACTCTGGCCAAAATGTTATTCCATAAGGATCCTGTAAGCGCTCATAGGGCACATCCGCCTCTTCTAGCCCTAACTCTTCTCCTTGGTACAAGCATACAGAGCCTCTAAATGAGAGTTGTATCGTCATATGCAGTTTGTATAAGTCAGCATTAAAACCAGTTTCATCCCAACTCCACCGGCTACCATGACGAACCACATCATGGTTAGAGAGCGCCCAACAAGTCCAGCCATCTTGGTTAATAGCCTGTTCTTTTTGCAACACTTCTGCAATATGCTTAGCTGTTGGCTTTGGTGAGGTCAAAAACTCAAAGGCATAGCACATATGCATACGATTATCGCCTTTAGTATACTCTGCCGCTATTTGTAATCCCAATTGAGCATCACCTACTTCACCCACCGCTGCGGTGGCTGGATATCGATCCATCAAAGCACGCAATCGCTCCAAAAAGACTAGATTCTCTGGTTGATTTTTAGAATACAAATGCTCCTGAAAATTATACGGATTCACTTCTGGCGCAATGGTGCTATTTCTCTGCTCTTTTGGTAGTGGTGGGTTATCTCTAAACTCAACATCATGGATGTAAAAGTTGATGGTGTCTAAACGGAACCCATCGACACCGCGATCTAACCAAAATTTTGCAACATCCAATAGCGCATCTTGCACCGCAGGTGTGTGAAAATTAAGGTCTGGTTGCGATGCCAAAAAGTTATGCAAATAATATTGTCTTCTCCGACCATCCCACTCCCATGCCGAGCCGCCAAATATAGAAAGCCAATTATTAGGTGGCGTGCCATCCGCTTTAGGGTCAGCCCAAACATACCAATCCGCTTTATCATTATCGGTGCTTTGTCGACTTTCAACAAACCACGGATGCTGATTAGAGCTATGTGAGAGCACTAAATCAATCATCACTTTCAGATTAAGCGAATGAGCTTTAGCAATCATTGCATCAAAATCAGCCAAACTACCAAAGGTGGGATCAATATCTTTATAATCGGAAACATCGTAGCCAAAATCTTTCATTGGCGATTTGAAAAACGGTGATATCCAGACAGCATCTACTCCCAGCTCAGCAATATAATTTAAGCGATGAGTAATACCAGAAATATCACCCATACCATTGCCCGTGCTATCTTGATAAGAGCGCGGATATATTTGGTAAATAACCGCACCTCGCCACCAATCTTGGTCAACTTGTTTGCTGATATCAGCGTTATTCAACTCGGTGCTGTCTGGTTTTGCAGAGGCTGCTGTACTTTGCATAATATCGTTATCTCTTGAATCTTTATTTGCGGTATTTATTTGACTGAACCAGCCAACATGCCTCTAACCAAGTATTTCTGCAAAGCAAAAAACACAATAATCGGCACTAAAATAGTGATAAATGCCGAAGCAGTTAGCAGCTCCCAATTGCTACCAAAAGACCCGAGCATTTCTCTTAATCGCCCAGTCAACACTAATTGCTCTTCATTGTTCCCTAAAAACACCATCGCCACTAATAGGTCATTCCAAACCCATAGAAACTGGAAAATAGCGAATGAGGCCAGTGCAGGGAATGACAATGGTAAAATGATATTGCGAAAAATCGCGAAGTCTGAAGCACCATCCACCTTAGCAGACTCAATTATTTCCCGTGGCAACCCAGCGATATAATTTCGCAGCAAATAGATGGCTAATGGCAATCCAAAGCCAGTATGTGCCAGCCAAATCCCCATATAGGTTTTGGCATTAACCTCAAAGAATGCGCCTACCTTGGTATAGATCTGTAGCAGCGGAATTAGCGACATCTGCAAGGGAACAACTAATAACCCAACAATGGTTGCAACCAATAAAATTCTGCCCGGAAATTGCATCCAAGCCAATGCATAAGCGGCAAATGCTGCGATCAGAATTGGAATAATCGTGGCAGGTATCGTGACCGTCATTGAGTTAATAAAGGATTGCCCTAGACCTTGGGCATTTAAAACCTCGGAATAGTTAGCAGTGGTAAACTTGGGTGGCACCGTGGTGGTATAAAAAACACGTTTACCTTTTTTGCCTTGCCATTTTTCCGGTGATCTCAGCTCATAACTGCCATCTTCAAAGACAATCATAGTCTTGCCTTTTTTCATCTCAGCGACTTCACCAACAGCATATTCTGTTGGCTGCTGTGCTCGCCAACCAAACCGAGAAATAGGGCCGCCATTTGCTTCTGTTATGGTACCACGCAGCACAAATAGTCCATTTTGTTCGCGCTGTGTATCCCTTGGATTCTCAGTTCGATGAATAAGCGATTGCTCAGAAGCAGAAAGCGAAGTCCACCAGCCAGAGAGTGCTAGCTGATCTTTATCGCGAATAGACGATACGAGCAGACCAGCAGTTGGAATGGTCCAGACCACGACAAAAAACAGCACTGCAATATTAATCAGTACTTTGGTTGCCATGCTTTGCTTTACATTAATCATTGGTCGCTCTCATAGTGCTGCACTATTTTCCTTTCATTTCGGCGCTGGCATTTCGAATATTCCAAACCATAATAGGAGTAACAGCTAGCATAATAACTACAGCTATCGCTGCCCCTCTGCCAAAGTCACCACCACCTTGGAACATCCAGCCATACATCAGATTTGCCAGTACTTCTGTATTCCACTGGCCGTTAGTCATGGCTAGCACGATATCAAAGACTTTTAATACAAGAATAGTAATTGTAGTCCACACCACCGCTATGGTTCCCCATATCTGAGGTATCATAATTTTAAAGAAAACTTGAAGCTCATTCGCTCCGTCAATAACAGCAGCTTCTATCGTCTCTTCGGATATGCCGCGCAATGCTGCTGAGAGTATCACCATGGCAAAGCCTGTTTGTATCCAAATTAATATTGCCATCAAGAAGAAATTATTCCAAAAAGGCAGTTGTATCCACGGCTGAGGCTCGAACCCTAGGGCTGTCACTATTGCATTAAGTAGGCCAATTTGATCACCGTCATCTCGAAAATCGTAGATAAATTTCCAAATAATAGAAGCGCCTATAAATGATATCGCCATCGGCATAAAAATCAGACTCTTGGCGATATTTCCCCACCATACTCGGTCTGTTAACGCGGCAATAATTAGTCCTAAAAAAGTCGCGGCAGCTGGCACGACAATCAACCAAAGTAGGTTATTAATTGCTGCTTCTTGAAATTTAGTATCTCCCAGCATCCATTGGTAGTTTGACCAGCCAACAAATTCGCTGCTATCGGCATCCATCAATGACCGTCTAAAAGAATCAAACACAGGATAAATCAGATAAACCGTTAGCAATAGCAACGCTGGGCCTAGAAATAGCCACGGCCGAATAGCATTACCAAGTCGGATATTTTTTGCAGCTTTGGTAGGCGTTTGGTTTAAAGAAGGTAACAGCTTATCCAATAGATAGTTACTACCCCAGAAATAAGACACACATGCAAAGACTGCACTTATCATCAAAAATATTGCCGACACTAGGTTATCGAAGTTAATATCCATGAAGCAAGTCCTTTACAGATTTACAGAAAAGTAGAAATGCGTTTAAGCGTTATAACCGAATCAGTTATGCTCTATCAACAATTCTTGGACTACGTCGTATTGTTATAAAACTAAAAACTGGTTTTGGTTTATAGCTACAGTATCTAAAAATACAGATCAAGATACTGTAGTCTTTTAGAAACAAAAAGAGACAAATTGCTTTATCTCTTCTTTCTACATCACTTATTTAATAGCATCCCAAGCTGCCTGTATTTCTTTACCTACATCCGCTGCACTTTTGCCGCCAACATAGTCAACCATACCAGTCCAAAAAGCTCCTGCGCCAATTTTACCCGGCATTAAGTCAGAGGCATCAAATCGGAAAGTTGAGGCATTCTGTAAAATCTGACCCTGCTTTCGGAGTGAGTCATTAGCATAAGCATCCAAATTGACTTTTTTATGTGCTGATAAAAAGCCGTCTTGCGCCATCCATACTTCATGAGCGATAGGCGTTTTCATAAATTCAATAAAGGCTCTAGCCGCTGGCGAATCATTAGTAATGGCCCATAGCGTACCGGCACCTAATACTGGTCTGCCTAAATCTTTTCCAGCGTAGGCTGGAAAGTAGAAAAAGTCCGCATCTTCACCCACTTCAGTGCCTTCTGGGAAGAACGCAGGGATAAAGGATGCCTGACGATGCATATAACACTTAGGCGGTGACTGAAACAAACCTTTTGGGCTGTCTTGGAAAGTAATAGAAGCCACCGAGGCTGCTCCACCATCTACATATTTGTCATTTAAGGCGAACTGTCCAAACTCCTCGATAGCGCCCACAACTGCCGGATCTGTAAATGGAATTTCGTTGCGAACCCATTTGTCATAAATCTCTGGCGACTGAGTACGCAACATTAAGTCTTCAACCCAATCAGTCGCTGGCCAACCCGTTGCTGCATCCGACCCAAGGCCAATACACCAAGGAGTACCACCATCTGCCACAATTTGGTCAGTTAATGCTTTCAAGTCTTCCATGGTTTCTGGAATCTCATAGTCCGCGTCTTCAAAGTTCTCTGGGGAATACCATACTAAAGATTTTAAATCAGCTTTATAAGGGAAAGCATAAAATCCTTTTTTGCCATCTTTGTTCGCATAGGTACCTAAGTCTGCCCATGATTGACCTGCGCCATAATTCTCTGCCATCCATTTGGCACTCTCATCACCAATCTCCGCCAATACACCTTTTGATGCCAAATCAGCTGCTAAGCCCGGCTGCGGAAAAATAGCCAAGTTTGCAGCACTGCCTGCCTGAGTATCAATAACTATCTGCTGCTCAAATGAACCTGAACCTGAATACTCAGCCTCAGCGCCTGTCGCTGCAGAAAAGTATGATAGTACTGTGTCAACATAACCGCTTTCTACGCCTTGGAATGGACCAAATACAGTTAATTTTTCGCCTTTTAAATCGTGCTCGGTTTTAAACTTTTCAAAGGAATCCCAGCTAAATCTGTCTTCTTCACCGGGGGTAAATTTAAGGTCTGCGGCCTGAGTAGCACTAGCGCCCAAAGCTAATGTCATGGCTATAGCCTTTACTAATAAACTTTTTTTCATTTGGTTTCTCCTAATTATTGTCATTTCTCTTAATGATACTTAGCCATCGCAGCGAGATATTAATACTAAATCATCCGTTGCAGCATGCATTTACGAACCCAACTATTCTTCTAAACCCATTCAAAGCGCTTTGATTTTTGCTATGAATATATCTAGCAGAACTATAGAAGAGCAAGAATATTACTTTCTGTCAAGAAAACATTGTCATGGTAATTTAATTTTCACACTAGATGAAACGCGCCCTTTTCATCATAACTCTATAATTTTAGATGAATTATTTTGATTATTTAAACTATTACAACCAATTACAAAATTTTATATTTTCAAAGCGCTTTGATTTTTTGCTGAAACTTCATGCTAAACTCTATCATCATGAACTTAGAAGATCTTTCAAAGCACCTCAAATTATCACAGACCACGGTGAGTCGTGCCCTAAACGACTTTCCAGAAGTGAGTGAAAAAACCAGATCTAGAGTTAAATCTGCCGCGCAAAAATTTGGTTATCGTCCCAGCCACCATGCCGCTCGGCTAGCGAAGGGAAAGGCTATGGCGATAGGCCATGTTGTACCTCTGGCAGAACACGCCATGATTAACCCACATTTTGCTGACTTTATTGCTGGCGCTGGTGATGTTTATGCCCAACATCATTATGACATGCACATCTCAGTAGTGAACTCGGATGAGGAAGAAAGTCTTTATCGTGACCTTGCTAGATCCGGCAAGGTTGATGGTGTAGTCGTGCATGCACCACAAATAAATGACTATCGCATTCCCTTATTAAAAGAACTTCAGCTGCCTTTTATTGTCCATGGCCGCTGTGATGATAGTACTCCGGATTATGCGTTTCTGGATATAAATAATAAGCGTGCTTTTTCCCGTGCTACCGAATATTTAATAGACTTGGGGCATCAAAGAATCGCTTTACTCAATGGGCTAGAGACTATGAGTTTTGCAGTCCGGCGTAAGCTCGGGTTTATAGCTGCCATGGAAAAGCACAATTTATGCTGCGACCCTGCATTAATGGTTCAGCAGGAAATGATTGAGCCCACTGGCTATGCTTTCACCAAGCAAATCTTAGCATTACCAGAGCCACCTACGGCAATGATGATTGCCAGTATGTTATCGGCTATGGGTGCTATGAGAGCAATCCAAGAAGTGGGTAAAAAGGTCGGTGAAGATATTTCTATCATCGTCTATGACGATCAATTATCTTTCTTACAAAATTCTGGTGAAATTCCGTTATTTACATCATTGAGATCATCAATTCGAGAAGCAGGCAAAACAGTGGCGACACAACTTATTCAACATATCCAGCAACCAGACAATGTGCTGCCACAGATCATTTGGGATGCTGAGTTTGTCATCGGCAACTCTACCCAGCGACTACAACATTAACTCATTATTTCATCAAATATTATCAAGCTTAAAACATGAACATTCAAAATCATTCTTTCTTGAACGCCCATATGGATTGGCAGCGTTCTGACTTTCCAACTAACTTTGAGTTTGGCGTAGCCACCTCGGCTTACCAAATAGAGGGCAGTCAATTTGGTGGTTGCGGCGAGTCTCATTGGGATCGCTATGCGGCAAAATCTGGCAACGTCGTCGGCAATGAGCACGGCGGCATTGCCTGTGATCATTATAATCGCTGGGAAGAGGATTTGAATTTAATTCAACAACTGGGTGTTGATAGCTATCGCTTTTCAACCTCATGGGCGCGAATTATGCCTTATGGCAAAGGCCAACCGAACGCTAAGGGACTGGCTTTCTATGACCGCCTAATTGATGGTATGTTAGCAAGGGGTATTAGTCCTAATCTCACGCTATATCATTGGGAGCTACCCATGGCTTTGGCCGACAAAGGCGGCTGGTGCAATCGAGATACCGCTTATCGTTTTGCTGACTTTTCAGAACTAATTTGCAGCAGATATGGCGATAGAGTTGATCGCTTTGCTACTATCAATGAGCCATGGTGTGTATCATGGCTTAGCCACTTTCTGGGGCTTCAAGCACCGGGGAAAACTTCATTAGAAGCGGCTGCGTTATCTATGCATCATATACTGCTAGCTCATGGTTTAAGCATACAAGCGATGCGTTCACTGAACCAACGGAACTTAGGCATTGTCTTAAACTTTGAGCATGCCCAACCTGCTGATGATAGCGAGCGCGCAATATTAGCAACTGAACGACACGATGCTATTATCAACCGCTGGTTTCTAGAGGCTATTACTAAAAAACAATATCCTGAGCCTGCCCTAGAAGGATTGGGTGATTATCTGCCAGAGTCCTATTCAGAGGATATGGATATCATTGGTCAGCCTATTGACTGGCTAGGAATAAATTACTACACCCGACAACTCATTGCCCATGAAGATGGCTGTGGATTTCCTGCCACTAAAACGGTGCTTGGCCCCAGACCAAAAACAGCAATGGATTGGGAGATATACCCCGAAGGCTTAGGACAGCTGCTACCACGAATAGCTGAGCAAGTTGGCGCTGATATGCCGCTCTATATTACCGAAAATGGTCTCGCCACGAATGAACCCATCATCGATGGCAGATCCCAAGACGGTCTTAGATTAGATTTCTTTAACCAGCATCTTGCTGAGGTTAAAGGCGCTATCGATAAAGGACTGAATATACAAGGCTACACTGCTTGGAGCTTAATGGATAACTATGAGTGGTCGTTTGGCTATGACAAACGCTTTGGCTTAATCCATATCGATTTTGAGACCTTAAAACGCACCCCAAAAGCCTCATATTATGCATGGCAAAAATCCATGCAAAGCTAATAAATACAAGGTTTTATATATATGCGACACCGTAAGGCGATCTGAAGCATATTTACATCAACATTATTGGTTAGGCTACAATTTCACTTACAAAGAGGTTGTTATGCCAAACTCATTATCATCAGGCATTGGATTTTCACATACCCGAAAGATTGACCCCAGTCATCAAAAGCCCGACGGCTCACCTCTTGATAACGATCGAATTGAAATAGGCCCCACTCAACTTGCCTTTGATGAGTGGGCCGATGCAAGTCTACAACCTCCCAACTTAGCGTCTATGCGTGCTTTTCGACTGCAACGCCTAGTCCGTGAGCTACAGCAACGAGATTATGCGGCGGTACTCTGCTTTGACCCACTTAATATTCGCTATGCAACAGATAGCACTAATATGCAACTATGGAATGCTCATAATCCGTTCCGTGCCGTTTTAGTCTGTGCTGATGGTCATATGGTACTTTGGGATTACGAGAAATCTCCTTTTCTAGCAGATCATAATCCACTCGTAAAAGAAGTACGATCTGGCGCCTCTATGTTCTACTTTGCAGCGGGCGATAACACCCAGCAGCAAGCCGCAAAGTTTGCTAAACAAATAAGAGATATTTTACAACAACATTGCGGTGCTAATCTCCGCCTAGCCGTAGACAAAATTATGGTCGATGGCTATCAAGCGCTAGAAAGCGTCGGTCTATCCATACACAATGGTGAATCTGTAACAGAACATGCTAGAAAGATTAAAGGGGCTGATGAGATTTTGGCGATGCGCTGCGCTATGCACGCTTGTGAGCAGAGCATTGAGGTCATGCGACAACAAGTCAGCCCAGGCATGACTGAGAATGATATCTGGGCAATATTGCATGCCGAGAATATTAAACGTGGTGGAGAATGGATTGAGACCCGACTGCTCTCCACTGGCCCCCGCACTAACCCATGGTTTCAAGAGTGTGGACCACGTGTATTGCAAAACAATGAGATACTTGCATTTGATACCGATCTCGTTGGGGTTTATGGCATGTGTTGTGACATTTCCAGAACTTGGTTTGTTGGCGATGGCGAGCCTAGCCAAGAAATGATTGATGATTACCAACTAGGCATGGAGCATATTACCCATAACATGGAGCTTCTCTGGCCCGGACAACCGCTGCAAAATCTAACACACCAAGGTCATGTGCTGCCAGACATCTATCAAAAACAAAAGTACAGTTGCCCATTTCATGGGGTTGGGCTGTGCGATGAATGGCCACATATTGCTTACCCCGATAATTATTTAGAAGGTGCTTTTAACTATCAAATAGAACCGGGTATGATGTTCTGCGTGGAGGCTCTGGTTAGCCGAGAAGGTGGTAATTTTTCAATTAAATTAGAAGACCAAGTTCTCATCACCGAGTCTGGCTATGAAAACATTACCAACTGCCCTCATGACCCAAAACTATTTAGGTAAATGCTATAAGCTCAAAAAGAGAACCGCAATAAAGCTATAGAAACTGCTGCTTATGCTTGTAAAGCTCAGCATCTGCAGCTTTATAAAGTGCTTTTGCAGTGGCGTTTTTGTCTAGATATCTAGCAACGCCTATGCTTACTTTAAATTTGATCATCATCAAATTTTCTTGAAAAATAAAAGGATTTCTACAGACTTGCTCCATTATTGAGACTTTTAAGGATTCCAACTCTATTTGAGAATCTGTGAAAACGAGAATGCCAAACTCATCACCACCAATTCGGGCAAAACGCGTATTAATCGGCAATATTTTAGAGACTTTTTTAACAAAATGCTGCAACAACATATCACCCACTGAGTGACCATATTCGTCGTTTATTTTCTTGAAGTTATTAAAATCACAGAGCAATAAGCCCATAGACCTACCAGTATCCTGAAAGATGCTCTGACGCGCATCCATAATGCGCCAGAACTCTCGATGATTATATATTCCAGTCAAACTATCTGAAAACGCCTGCTTCTCCAACTCAAGTTGCAATTTCTTTATTTCCGTAATGTCGGTTAAAATTCCATGCCAGAGTTGTCGACTTTGATGATGGTTTATGCCTTGTTTGGTAGCCTCACTTAACTTATGGGTGTCTACTGGCGCAGATTGCGCGCGAATCCACTTCACTTTATTATTTGGCGTCAAAATACGATACTCGATGACGCTATGCTTTTGCTCTATGTGTGCTTGGGCATTTTTAGAAAACAATACCGGTAAATCTTCTGCCAAAACATAGCGATAAGGATTTTCTAAAAGCTCTTCTTTGGGGCGTTGAAACATTTTTGCCGCTCCTTCGCTGATGTGAGTAATTCTGTAATCACCATCTTCATCGCATAACAACTCGAAATACCCACAGAAGCAATTATCCTCATACCGTTGAATTCTACCCTCAGCAAGATACTCCTCGTTTTTATAAAAAGTACCTTGATCTGCTCTCTCCAACAATTTTTTTTGAGTTGAAGATATTCTCTTTTCAAACTTTTGAACCTCGTAAACAGAGGCTCTCTCTGTATCAGCCAATACTCTCATATTCATACAGCTTTTTTAACGCTTATTTTTCTATCATTCTGTTCTCTATTTATTATGCCTCTTTAAGCGAGATTCACAATTAGAAAGCATGCAAGTAATTGAATTTGCGTTTTTGTTTTCGCTATATATTAACAAACACCAAATAGTACTATTTAACTGATTAATTTAATTATTTTCTACAAATAATCACCCTATATACAGAAGCTTCTTAAGCCTACATTTTGTCGATTGTTAAAGAATAAGAAATATTTGACCCACTATTACAAACAATAACTTCTTAATCCCGATTTTTTCGCAAGAGATTGATATAAAATATCGGTAATTTTAGGCACGCATAAAAAGCATATAAATTCTCATTTCCGAGAATCCATATGCTTTGGGTGATGCAGTATTTACATTAAAACGAACAATTAAAAATGTTTGTTAGTCTCACCCTAATGTTGGCATTGTAAACTGCGGATCATCTCGCTGACCTGAGGGCCAACGCGTAGTTGTGGTCTTAATTCTAGTATAAAAGCGAACCCCTTCCATGCCATGCATACTATGATCTCCAAAAAGGGAATCCTTCCAGCCACCGAAACTATGGAATGCCATAGGTACCGGAATAGGTACATTAATGCCAACCATACCGACTTCAATATCTTGAGAAAATGCTCTTGCCACATCTCCATCGCGTGTAAACACTGCAGTTCCATTGGCGTAAGGGCAATTATGGATGAGATCAACTGCTGAGCGATAATCTGGGCGACGAACTACAGATAGAACAGGGCCAAATATCTCATCTTTATAAATAGACATATCCTCGGTCACATTATCAAATAAGGTGCCACCGACATAATAACCCTCTTCATATCCCTGACGACTCTGCTTAAACTCGCGCCCATCAACAACTAACTTAGCACCAGCAGCTTCGCCTTGGTCGATATAACCTTTAATTTTAGCCTGATGCTCGGCTGTAATGACAGGCCCCATCTCAGAAGCAGAATCAGTAGATGGGCCGATCTCCAATGCCTCGACCTTTGGCTTTAGTTTCGAAACTAAAGCATCAGCAACCGCATCTGTCACTGGCACCGCTACTGAAACCGCCATACAGCGCTCACCAGCTGAACCATAGGCTGCCCCCATTAATGCATTCACCGCCATATCTAAATCGGCATCTGGCATAATAATCATATGATTTTTTGCACCACCAAGCGCTTGAACACGCTTGCCATTTGCAGTGCCTGTCGCATAGATATATTTGGCAATTGGAGTCGAACCAACAAAGCTAATGGCTTTAACATCTGGATGTTCTAATAAGGTATCAACAGCCAATTTATCGCCTTGCACAACATTAAATACGCCATCTGGCAAACCAGCTTCGGTCAACCAATTCGCTATCAATAACGAGGCTGATGGATCACGCTCAGAAGGTTTAAGTATAAAAGTATTACCGCAAGCCAATGCTACTGGAAACATCCACATTGGCACCATTACAGGAAAATTAAATGGTGTAATTCCTGCAACCACACCTAGAGATTGACGTATAGAATAGCTATCTACTCCGGAGCCGACACTCTCGCTGAACTCACCCTTTAGCAAATGTGGGGCAGCAGTAGCGAACTCAACGACCTCTAAACCGCGGGTAACTTCACCTAAAGCATCATCATGTGTCTTGCCATGCTCAACACTAATCGCCTTTGCTAAAATTTCGCTGCGCTCTATCAGTAATGACTTAAATTTATCTAAAATTCGAGCGCGGCGCAAAGCAGGAGTTTTAGACCAGCTCGGCCAAGCTGCTTTTGCTGCAGTTACAGCATTATTCACTTCATCAACACTAGCCAAACCTACTGCTTTTTCAGACTGGCCTGTCGCCGGATTATAAACCGGCTGATATCGACCTGAACTACACGCAACTTCTTGACCATTTATATAGTGCCCTACTTCTGACATCTTCAGCTCCTTAACTTATTTTCTTCTCATACTATCTTCATAGAATACGCTTTTACCAAAAATACAACAACAATAATAGCGATTTATTATTGTAGCGTTAGCAGTTCATTTTGCAACCGGTTGCAAAATGAACTGCTAACGCTACAACGTAGCTAAAAAGCTAAAAGTAACCCTAAAGAGTTAGAATATCGGTTAAGTAAAATTTTGACAAAAAAATCTCGCCTTTATTAGGCGAGATAAGGGGTTAACGCAGAGGAGAAGAACAACATTAACCCAGGAGGAAGAAATAAAATGACCAATTCACAATAAGCTTATAATTGCCAAATTGTTCGTTTTCGATAATTTAAATATACACTAAATCACTTATTTTTGTATATTTATTTTGAATAATAACATATTAGCACATGTAATTTTCTTTTTAAAATCAAATTATCAGAACAATATTGTTAATTGGTATCTAAATAAACAAGTTTTTAAAATTTTATTGCTTATTAGCTTAAGAATAGTTATTAGTATATTAATATTTAAAACTATTTAGACCTTCTTCCAGTCGATAATTGAATCAATCATGAATTGAATCACTCATGGCATTACTCACTTCGACCACTTCAAACACATTGCTTATATCATCCCAAAAAAAACACCTCGACTAGCGAGGTGTTTTTTTGAGATGATATGAGAAAACCTAAGAAGTGACAGCTCCGAAACTATTAACGAGTCGCTATAGATTCCGTATATGAACTTGGTTGTAAATCCAAACTGTCATATTTATTGCTTACTGCCTCAGCAAAGTTAAAATCCATATTCCCCAAATTCACCAAATTGTTAGCACTAACAAACTCAACTGCTTTTTCAATACTTAAACTACCACTGTCATAATTCACTAACACGGTGTTTTCTTGAAACTCCACTTCTTTGGGAAACAACATTTCACCATGATTTTTCACCACTGCCATTTCATCAAACTGAGTAGGGGGCAATTCAGCTTCCCCATAATTCGTAAGAACACCTGCAAAGCCATCAATGCTCATTGGTATAAAGATAGCGCCTAGGTCAACACAAATCTCATTACTGGCATCTACATTATCTAATGAATTCATAAATAGAGAGTCTTTGGAAATTAAGATACTCTGACCAGCCTCTACCTTTGTTAAATCATCTTCTGGATAAACCAGATCAAATTTCTCAGATAGCCCACATTCTGCATATGCGCTGACACCTAAGCATGCCACCACCACAGAAATACCTAAAAAAGCTTTTTTCATCGTTAAACCTAATTGCTGTCTCATATCGCACCTACTTTACTCTTACTACTTTACACTTAATATCATCATATCAGTGACATTAAATATAATATAACTCGCTATTATGTATCTTTCTAATATCAAAGCCGGTTTTAGTAAGATAATTGGTGAATATCCCTGCAAATCAGCGCAAATAAATTTCGGTAACTAAATACTTTTTTTCACTGCCAGCAGAGTTATTGCTGCCTATGACAAATGCTGATTTTTGATTTCTCGATTTTCGAGTTTCATGTAATTAGTTTCTTTTTTGATTTTTCTGTTTTTTCTGCCTATTTTGGTATTAAAACAATGCTAAAATTCTCGCCCCAACCAAAAGAAAAGGAAAACACTATGGCAAGCGCCAAAGCAAGACACTTACTAGTTAGCACTGAAGAGCAATGCTTATCACTTAAACAAGAAATTGAAAATGGTGCTGATTTTGCCGAAATCGCCAAAATAAACTCAAGTTGCCCATCTAGCGCACAAGGCGGTGATTTAGGCGAGTTCGGCCCCGGCATGATGGTTCCAGAATTTGATAAAGTAGTATTTTCTGCACCAATTAATCAAGTACAAGGCCCTGTTAAAACACAATTTGGCTATCATTTGCTTGTGGTTACTGAGCGTACCGACTAAGCCTGCATTGCAGTAATCAAGGCTTTAATAACACACTGTTTTTGTTAAAGCCTGATATTAGATAAATCTGACTCTCTCAAGCATAAGCATTCGCTCCTTTCACTCATTCTATAATCTTCTATGCGTATATTTTTAGCCCCAATGGAAGGTGTTGTCGATGCCATGATGCGCGACATGCTAACTCGCATAGGTGGCTATGACCGCTGTGTCACCGAGTTTATCCGAGTCTCGGAGCGCTGCTTACCTCGGCATGTTTTCATTCGCTTCTGCCCCGAGCTCTTAAACAACTCTCGCACACCAGCTGGTATTCCCGTCTACCTACAGTTATTGGGTGGTAATCCTGCCATCATGGCAGCAAATGCAAGTAAAGCAGCGAGCTTAGGAGCAGCAGGCATAGACATTAATTTTGGTTGTCCCTCTAAAACTGTTAATAAGAGTGATGGCGGATCTATTATCTTGCGTGAGCCTGAGCGAGTACATGACATTTTAACTGCCGTTAGAGCTGCCGTTCCCAGCACAATACCGGTAACAGCTAAGATACGCTTGGGCTATGACAATACTGACACTCTTAGCGCTATCGCTGATGCAGTCGAGTCCTCAGAGATCAATGAACTTTGCATTCATGCACGCACCAAACTCAATGGCTATAAACCACCTGCTTTCTGGAAGCAGGTAGCAACTATCAGGCACCGACTGTCAATGCCCGTTATTATCAATGGAGAGATTTGGAATAGCAGTGATGCCAAGATGGCAAAAGAGCAAAGTGGCTGTGATGATCTAATGCTCGGCCGAGGCGCCATTTCTTTTCCTGATTTAGCGCTCAGCATACAACACAATCTATCACCAGAGCAGCCGAATGGCTCTAATTGCCAAACATATCAGCCCCTGCCTTGGCAAGACATTCTGCTTTGGCTGCAAAATCACTCTCAGCTAAGCCATGAGCAGGTGCCAAAATACGCAGCAAATCGCACCAAGCAATGGCTCATTTATCTAAAGCGTCAATACCCAGAGGCAGCCATCTTATTTGAACAGGTAAAACGCTGCCGAACTGTTCCTGAAATGATTAGTCTCTTTCAGCTTAGCAGCTCGGCCATCTCTCATTCGGCCATTTCTTCTGCTTAATAAACTTCAATACAAATCACTTTTATCAATATATTGCCACTGACCCGGCTCTACTGAAAATACAGATAACTGACCAATACTGACTCGAATCAATCGCAAAGTTGGAAAGCCAACTTTAGCTGTCATGCGGCGGACTTGCCGGTTCCGCCCTTCAACCAACGTCATCGAAATCCATGATGTCGGTATTTTCGCCCGATATCGTACCGCTGGTGTTCTCGGCCAGACCGTTGGTTCGTTAATTTTTTCTACAGCTACCGCTTTGGCAAAACCGTCTTTTAATATCACACCTTTACTCAGTTGTTGCACTGCTCCATCATTGATTTGTCCATCAACCTGCACCCAGTAGGTTTTGGGTAACTTATGCTTGGGATCTGCAACTTGAGTCTGAAGCTTGCCATTGTTGGTTAATAGCATTAAGCCTTCACTATCATAGTCTAACCGGCCTGCCGGATAATATTTAGGGGCATTAATATACGCCGCCAATGTCATTCTTGGTGTGTTGGCATCATCCGTAAATTGCGGCAATACTTGAAAAGGCTTGTTAAAAGCAATTAGAGCTGTAGGTTTTTTAGCCATGAATATATCAAATACCAATGTGTGAAGTGTTTATTTGTCGTATACGGTTGCGCATTGTCACAGTGGCAAAGATTGCTGTAATTGGTCAACTATGTCAACTTCCACGAATCGAGAAAAGCTGACTCCAAGCAAACGCACTGGCCTTGACGTTACCTCTGTCTGACGTAATAACAACTGCAATTGATTTTTAAGCAATGTCGGTTCAGTTACTGGTCCGCTAAAACTCACACTGCGAGTAATCAAAGTAAAATCATGGTATTTCACTTTAATTGTCATGGTATGGGGCAAAAAGCCTTTCTCTGTGGTTTCGTGATAGGACTTTTCAGCCAATGTCACCAACGTCTCCAACATAACTGCAGCATCAGACATATCTTGAGCAAAAGTACGCTCTGTACCTACCGATTTTCTAACTCTTGATGATTTGACTGCCCTATGGTCAATACCACGAGCTATATTATAATAATGCCCCGCGACTTTGCCAAAGTGCTGTCGCAGTTTATCTATGGACCAATCTCGTAAATCACCTCCGGTCATAATCCCTAGGGAATGCATTTTTTCAGCTGTGACTTTACCAACACCAAAAAACTTTTTCACTGGTAAATCGGCAATAAAGTCTAACGCCTGTTCAGGCAATATCACTGCCTGGCCATCTGGCTTATTAATATCTGAGGCAATTTTTGCCAAAAATTTATTATAAGAAATCCCCGCAGAAGCGGTTAAAGCAGTCTCTTGATATATTTGCTGTCGAATGGCTTTGGCAATCTTTACAGCACGATTATCAAATACTTGAGTGTGGGTCACATCTAGGTAAGCCTCATCTAATGACAACGGCTCTATATCTGAGGCATACTCACGAAATATCTGCCGTATCTGCTCAGAAACAGATTTATAAACCGACATTCTACCTCGAACAAAATACGCATGCGGACAAAGCCGATAGGCATGAGCGGTTGGCATGGCTGAATGGATACCAAATTTTCTAGCCTCGTAAGAGCAGGTAGACACCACTCCTCGAGAGTTCGGTGAACCACCAACCACTACCGGCTTGCCTCTCAGCTCGGGATGATCCCGCTGCTCGACTGCGGCAAAAAAAGCATCCATATCAATATGGATAATTTTTCGTCCATCATCAGCACTGCTAACTTGATGTCGCTGCGCTATCATGTATTTTGCCTTTTTTGTTTCATACTGAGACAATACCAAATGTAATAAATATTGACCATAAATAACGACAGTCTTACCTAGCCCATGAACCATTATATCCGTAGTCGTCTTCATATAGTGGCAAGTTTTTTATCCCTGCTGATTAGCGGCCTATCTCTAGTCAATATCGCTATTGCAAATGAATTGCCACAACGAATCACCTCGATCAGCCAATGCACAGATGTTTTTGCGGTAAATTTAGCAGACACCGAGCAAATCCAATCACTGACATTTTTATCTGCTGATCCCGAAGAGTCTTTAATTTCAGACCAAGCCAAAGAATATAGCTTGAATGTCGGCAGCACTGAAGATGCCATTTTAACCAATCCAGATTTGGTGCTCGCAGGGCCATGGACAGACCCGTTCGTGCTCTCTCAATTAGAGAAACTACAAATCCCTATTGGCAAGCATGGCAATATTAATAACCTAGAGTCACTACAACAAGAATATCTAAAAGTCGGTGAATGGGTAGGAAAATCTGAAAAAGCACAGCAACAGCTCAACGACTTTATGAACACGGTCACAGCGGTCAGCGAACCACCATTAGCAAAAACGCTGCGATATGTGGTTTTTGGCACAGGTGGCTATATCGGTGGCACTAACTCTTTGCAATCTGACATCTTTAGTAAGATGGGACTGGTTAATATCGCTAAAGAGTTGAGGGTTGAATATGGCGGCTTTATCAGCGTAGAGACTTTAATTCTCAGCCAACCAGATATTATTTTTATTCCTCAATATCGTCCCGACTCTCCCTCTATTAAAGCAGCTTTAGCAAAACACCCTGCAATGCAATTTTTAATTTCAAGATCGACACTGATTGAAGAGTCTTCTATATTATGGCGCTGCTTTAATCCGGAATTAAATGACTATCTCCATAAACTCAGAAAGCAATTAAACACAGTGGTCGAGAATAACTCCTCCTTATCCAAAAGCCCATTGCAATCGACTCCAACAGCCAATTAAATACCATGATCAATCATAAGAAAAATACGCAAAAGCTCTATGTCATCAGCTTTATCTTGCTCTTTATTGCTGTTTTACTCTCTCTTACCATAGGTAAAAATGGCAGCATGAACATCTGGGCATTGCACGCAGAGCAGCCAGAAATTGCCAATGCCATCTTAATTCATTTGAGGCTACCACGGGTATTGTTGGCAGCTATTGTAGGGTTTGGTCTTGGTATAAGCGGTGCCGCCCTACAAGGTCTTTTACGCAACCCCTTAGCTGAACCCGGCATTATCGGCATCTCCAGCGGTGCGGCCTTAGGTGCTGTTCTGGCATTTTATTTTGGCCTAGGTGAGATCTTTGGCTTGGCGGTGCCTTTCTCTGGGCTTTTAGGCAGTCTTATCGCCTTGATTCTACTCTACCTACTGGCTGGAAAGCGGGCAGAAACTACTTACTTAATTCTGGCAGGTGTCGCCATTAATATCTTTGGCTCAGCACTCACCTCTCTAGCACTGAATTTAGCCCCAAATCCTTTTGCGGCGTTAGAAGTTGTTTTTTGGTTAATGGGCAGTGTTGCCAATCGCAGCATGGAGCACGTTTGGTTGGTTCTGCCATTTGTCATTGTCGGCACTATTATGATCGTTATCGCTAGGCGAGGACTAGACGCATTATCTTTAGGAGAAGACGTTGCACTAACCCTTGGGTTTTCACCCAAAACACTAAAGCTCTTAATTATCGGTGGCAGTGCAATGATCGTGGGCGCCGCAACCTCTATGGTTGGTATGATCGGGTTTATTGGTTTAGTCGTGCCTCATCTAATGCGGCCAATTCTTGGCTACCAACCCAGCCGAATTATTTTACCCAGTGGATTAATCGGCGCTGTGCTATTAGTGTTGGCAGATATTTTAACTCGATTCACCTTTCACGGTCAGGAGCTAAAAGTCGGCGTTGTCACCTCAATTATTGGCGCACCTTTCTTTATCATGCTACTGATTAGAGCAAGACACCAAAGTCACGCCGCCAGCAGTTCAGAGGTAAATTTATGATCCGTATCAGTAATCTTGAGATCAGTTATCAAAAGCAAGCTGCCATCCGTATTAAACATTTAGAGTTCCCTAAAGGGCAATTAATTGCTTTAGCCGGACCAAATGGGGCAGGCAAATCCAGCCTATTAAAAGGCATGGCCTCAGTTCTGCCCTACCGAGGTGATATTCTGTTGACCGATCAAGAATTGCAAACCATTGCTGTACGGCAACGCGCTAAACAAATCAGTTATCTACCGCAGGGCAGGCAAGTCCACTGGTCTATGCGTATCTGGGATGTTGTTGCGCTTGGTCGCCTACCGCATCAAAATGGTTTTGAGCCGACAGAAAAAGATATCAGCGCTATCAACCATGCCTTAGAAATAACTGAAACGCAAAAATTTGCCGACCGTAGTATACAACAACTCTCTGGCGGAGAGCTGGCTAGAGTCTTATTGGCGCGAGCGTTAGCCGTACAGGCACCTATTTTATTATGTGATGAACCAACCGCTAATCTTGATCCTTATCACCAGCATGCCATCATGCAGACACTACAAACAGTCGCTATGGCAGGCACAACGGTTATTGTTGTATTGCATGACTTAAATCTGGTTATGCAGTATTGCGCGGAAACTGTGCTGCTACATCAGCACGGTTTAATCGCCCAAGGAAAACCCCAAGACATTCTAAACTCTACACAAGTTGAGACTGTCTTTGGAGTCAAGAGCCACATTAATCACAGCGATGGCAAAGCACATATCTTTACCTATTTATAAGAGAA
>CAKMZF010000032.1 GCA_929200405.1 uncultured Gammaproteobacteria bacterium
GTTTTACTTTGGCATAAAAGTTTTCTATTTCTGTAACATCCCATTGAAAATTTACTCCTCTACCAAATGGTTGCTTCATCTCACCTGTCAGCCACCTGCGCCCTTTTCCGTGCATCCTTCAACCATAATATCTACGCCATCTAGGGTAAAATAAATGAACGGCTACTCTGGCCTTTCATATCAGTTACTAATTTAAGATATTTGTCATTTGCATAGACCTTATATGCAAATGTTAATAGCAACCTTTAATCAATTGAGTTAGATTTTCTACGGTTAGTTCAATTGGATTTCCACCACAGCTCGGGTCTTTGGCAGCCATTTCGGCTAGTTCAGGTATTCTGTGCTCCTCTACCCCTAGATCACGCAATCCTGTAGGGATACTCATCGATTGATTCAAGGTAACCACATAGCCATAGAAACCGTCAAAGCCTCCTGCTATGCCTAAGAAATTGGCTAGATTCTGTATCTTGTCTTCAATGGCACTGCGATTAAACTTAAGCACGGCTGGCATGCAGACTGCATTGGTTGTGCCGTGGTGCGCGTTGTACACTGCACCTACGGGATGTGAAATGGCGTGTATTGCGCCCAAACCTTTCTGAAATGCGGTAGCGCCCATAGTCGCCGCGGCCATTAAATTGGCACGCGCTTCGATATCTGTGCCATCAGCATAGGCTCTGGGTAGATATTCTTTGACAAGTCGCAGCCCTTCTATTGCTATACCCTGTGACATCGGGTGAAAATGCGGACTACAATAGGCCTCTAAGCAGTGTGCAAAAGCGTCTAAGCCCGTACCTGCAGTGATATGTGCTGGTAAACCTATGGTTAGCTCGGGGTCGCTGATAACGATACTGGGTAATACTTTAGGGTGAAAGATTATTTTTTTAACATGGTTTTCAGTGTCCGCAATTACACTGGCTCTACCGACTTCTGAGCCTGTCCCAGCAGTAGTTGGCACTGCTATTATTGGTGCGATTGCATTGTTATCTGCTCGCTGCCACCAGTCACCGATATCTTCAAAATCCCAGACCGGGCGAGTTTGCCCTGCCATAAAGGCAATCATTTTGCCAAGATCTAGTCCAGAGCCCCCACCAAAGGCGATTACACCATCATGGTTGCCTTGTTTGTAGACTTCTACCCCAGCTTCTAGATTTTTATCCGTGGGGTTTGCATCAACATCACTAAATAGGTTGTGCTGTATTCCGCTTGCTTCTATTAACGCACGAGTTTGTTGGGTAATTGCTAAATCTGCTAAACCTCTATCAGTCACCAATAATGGATTTTGCATGCCAAGTTGCTGACACGACTCGCCTATTTCTGTAATGCGACCAGCGCCAAATTTGATATTGGTTGGGTATGACCAGTTGCCAACTAAGTTCATGTTCATGTCGTTACCTTTTTAAAATGATAGGATTTAGGGCGAGTAAGGTTCTGGTAACCAATGATGCTCAGTGAGCCCCCTCGTCCGGTATTTTTGCAGCCTGTCCAACACAACGCAGGATCTAGATAGTCTGCACGATTTACAAAAACCGTACCCGTTTTAATCTCTGCAGCAATAGCATTGGCACGGTCAAAATCAGCTGTCCATAATGAAGCGGTTAATCCAAATTCGCTATCGTTCATTAGGCTGATAGCTTCCTCATCTGATGATACTTTCATGATGCCGACCACAGGCGCAAAGCTCTCCTCTGTCATTACGCGCATGGAGTGGTCGACATTGGTTAAAATTTGCGGTGTAACATAGATACCACCATCATCTTCGGAAAATGATTCAATATGTGCTTTAGCGCCTGCGGTCACTGCTTCTGCTATTTGTTGTCTTACGGCATTCGCAAAGCGGATATTTGCCATTGGTCCAATCGTGGTTTCCTTGTCTAACGGATTTCCCAGCTTGTAGCTTGAAACGATGGCAATGGCTTTTTCTAGAAAGCTGTCATATAGGCTTTCGTGTACATATATGCGCTCTATACCACAACAGCATTGACCGGAATTAAACATAGCCGCATCTATTAAGGTATCAACAGCCGCATTTATATCGGCATCCTCCATCACATAACCTGGATCCTTACCGCCAAGCTCTAGCCCTAGGCCAATAAAGTTACCAGCAGCGGCCTGCTCTATGGCTTTGCCTCCATTCACAGAGCCGGTAAAGTTGACGAAATCAAAGTGATCATCAGAGATTAATCGTGAAGTAGTGTCATGGTCTAAAAAGATATTCTGAAACACTGCCTCTGGCACACCAGCGTCGGTAAAAGCTTGCACCAATCGTTCGCCTGCAACCAAGGTTTGTGTTGCGTGTTTTATAATCACGCTATTACCGGCAATTAATGCCGGTGCCACTGTATTGATAGCTGTGAGATAGGGGTAATTCCACGGTGCAATTACTAGCACAATGCCGTGCGGCTCGCGCTTTATTTGCCTGCTAAAATGCTCGGACTCTTCAATAAGAGTTGACTGCAACGCTGTCTCTGCAATTTCAGCCATATAGTCAGCACGTTCTTTTACACCACCAAACTCACCACCATAGCGAATTGGTCTGCCCATCATCTGGGCTATTTCTGGCACAATTTCATCGTTCATGGTACCCAGCTTCTCAACCCCTGCCTGCACCAATGCTATTCTTTCTGGTAAAGGTACTTTGCTCCACTGCTGCTGTGCCTGTCGTGAGGCATCTACTATTTTTATTGCTGAGTTCAAAGCTATTGGCTCTCGCTCAGCAAATACGCTTCCGTCAATCGGTGAAATACATTTCAACATACATTACCTAATCACTTTTAAAATTATTTACCATATCATCTACAATTCGGAGACTCATGTGTTATGCGCGCTCAAAGCCGCGGGCTATCTCGTAGTCCGTTACAACTTGGTCAAACGCCTGCTGCTCCCATTCCCCAGCCCGATAATAATGATCTACAACATCATCACCAAATGCACTTCTGAGCATATCTGAGGCTCGTAGCTTCAAGATCGCTTCTCTTAGGGTGATAGGAATTTCTGGCGCTTGAGCTTCATAGATATCCCCAGTTATCGGCGGCTGTAAAGTTAGCTGCTGTTCTATACCAGCTATTCCAGCAGCCAACTGCGCTGCTATCGCTAAATATGGGTTAATATCCGAGCCGCCAATACGACACTCAATACGTATCGCTTTAGTTCCCTCACCACATAGCCTAAACCCTGCCGTTCTATTGTCTACTGACCATACGGTTTTTGTGGGTGCGAAAGTCCCTTTTTGAAAGCGTTTATAGGAGTTGACATAGGGCGCTAAAAAATAAGTCATATCCGGTGCATATTTGATTAACCCAGCTAAATATTGACGCATTAGATCAGACATGCCCAATTCTTTGTCTGGGTCATAGAATACAGGGTCGCCATCTCGCCACAAACTTTGATGCACATGCGATGAGGAACCTACTCTGTCGTGGTGCCACTTAGACAAAAAGCTTGCCGAGCGTCCCTGCTGCCAAGCAATTTCCTTAACCGCATTCTTAGCGATGGTGTGATAATCCGCACAGAGTAAAGCCTCACTATAGCGTATATTCAACTCTTCTTGTCCGGCTTCTGCCTCGCCTTTGCTGTTTTCTATCGGTATACCTGCATCATAAAGGTGATTGCGTATCGGCCGCATAACAGCTTCTTCTTTGGTGGTTTGCAGGATATGGTAATCTTCATTGTAGGCCGATATCGGTTCTAGGTTTTGAAAACCCTGCTGTCGGATTTCATCAAAACTTTTTTCGAACAAAAAGAATTCCAGCTCAGTTGCGGTCAGCGGCTGCAATCCCATCGCTTCTAGTCTGGTAATTTGCTTTTTAAGAATGCTGCGCGGTGAGTGTGCAACTTCCTCGTGCGTGTGGTGATCCAGCACATCACAAAGCACTATTGCAGTTGCTTCTAGCCAGGGCACCGGTCTCAGGGTTTCTAGGTCTGGCCTCATTACATAGTCGCCGTAGCCAGATTGCCAACTGGTAGACTTAAAACCATCGACGGTGTGCATTTCAATATCAGTTGCCAAAAGGTAATTACAGCAGTGCGTTTCTTGCCACGCGTTCTCTATAAAATGCTGCGCATGAAAGCGCTTGCCCATTAGCCGCCCCTGCATATCAACTAGACAGACCAGCACCGTGTTAATTTCCCTTGCTTCGACCTGTGCCTTTAAATTCTCAAATGTTAGTACAGCTGTCATTTTTGTCCTGAATAAATCGTCATTTATGTTAAGAAAAACTACCCCAGCATTGACTGGGGCAGTCCCAGTGATTAGCTATATCGATACGGGCGTCCCGCTTTCTGCATATCAGTATTATATTTCTTGAATATATTGATAACCTTAGCTTTGGTCTCAGACTCTGCAGCTATCTCATCCCAGAACTTCAAGGCCGCAGCTTCTACTGTTGCCCACTCCTCATCAGGGATAGTGGTTAACTTCATTTTAGTGCCATCGACGCGCAGACTCGCCTCACCACCCCAGTACCACCATTGGCGATAATAATGACTCTGATCCATACACACTCTGAGCAACTCTTTGAGGTGATCTGGCAATTCATTCCAGCGATCCATATTCGCAAAAAATGAGCCTGCCCAAGCGCCGGATATATTATTGGTGAGGAAATAATTAGTGACGTCAGCCCAACCAACGGTGTAATCTTCAGTTATCCCAGACCAAGCGATACCGTCAAGCTCGCCTGTTTGCACCGCTACTTCTATGTCTTCCCACGGTAGCGTGACCGGAACCACGCCAAATTGTGACATAAATCTGCCCGCAGTTGGGAAGGTAAATACTCGTTTTCCTTTTAGATCATCCAGAGAGTTTATCGGTTCTTTGGTCGCAAAATGACAGGGATCCCATGCCCCAGCAGAGATGTGCTTAACCCCAACTTTGCTGTACTCTTGATCCCATATTTCATTTAATCCGTACTGGTTAAACAGCACTGGCACATCCAGTGAATAACGTGAAGCAAACGGAAAGTAGCCACCGAAAACAGTTACATCTGTGGGAGACGCCATACTGTCATCATCTGATTGCACCGCATCTATAGTGCCCTTTTGCATGGCACGAAACAACTCACCCGTTGGCACTAGCTGGTCAGCGAAATAAAGTTCAATCTCCATTTCATCACCAGCAATTTTGTTAAAGCTATCTATAGCAGGTTTAATAACATGCTCGGCTAGCGCAGCTCCAGCGTAGGTCTGCAATCGCCACTTTATTTTAGAGCTAGCAATAGCTGGTGCGCCAATTCCTGCACCAACAGCGGCGGTTACCCCAACGGCTCCAGCGCCTGCCTTTTTGATAAAATCACGTCTGTTAGCTTTAGTTGCATTTTCCTTGGTTGTATTTTTCGTTGTCATCTCTTTTCTCCTATACTATTTCCCTTCACGGGGATTACAATCATTTCTGGTAAATATATTCAGGCAGCCAAAGGGCTATCTGCGGAAATACCATTATGATTACCAATGCCAATACCATGATCAGCACAAATGGAATAATCGATTTATAAATATCTGTCAGACTTATCTCTGGCGGTGCCATTGCCCTCATCAAAAACAAGTTATAGCCAAACGGTGGCGTCATATAGGCGATTTGGGTTGTAATGGTGTACAACACGCCGTACCAAACCAAATCAAAACCTAGTGCGTTTACTAGCGGCACGTACAAAGGCGCAACGATTACCAGCATCGCTGTATCATCTAAGAAAGTCCCCATGACAATAAATGACAGTTGCATCATAATCAGAATAGTCCAAGGACTTAACCCTAACTGGTCGGTAAATAAGTTAGAGATAGCACGCACAGCGCCTAAGCCATCGAATATCGCCCCAAAGCTGAGCGCAGCAACGATTATCCACATAAACATACAGGAAATAGCGAGTGTTTGACGGACAGAGTTTTCAAAAACGGTTTTGGTCATTCTGCCTTTTAACACTGCGGCTAAAAAGGCTGTCAGTGCGCCGATAGCAGAGCTTTCAACCAATGAAGTCCAGCCTTTTACAAAGGGAATCATCATAGCGGCAAAGATAACTAGCGGTAAAATACCGGCACGTAATAGTCTAAATTTCTCGGCACGGGAGACATTGCGCTCAGCCTCTTCTAGCGGTGGCCCTAATTGCGGCTGTAGTCTGCAACGGATAGCAATGTAAATAACGAACATGGCCGCCATCATTAGTCCAGGGAAAACCCCAGCCAACCAAAGTTGCCCAACTGGCTGTCTCGCGATCATGGCATAGAGCACTAAAACAACCGATGGCGGTACTAATATCCCTAACGAGGAACCCGCTTGGATAACGCCAGTTACCATTATTTTATCGTAACCCCGACGCAGTAGCTCTGGCAACGCAATGGTTGCGCCAATCGCCATACCTGCTACCGATAAGCCATTCATGGCAGAAATAAGAACCATCAATCCGATAGTGCCAATGGCTAAGCCACCATTAATAGGCCCCATCCACACATGAAACATTTTATACAAGTCATCGGCAATTTTACTTTCTGAGAGAATATAGCCCATGAAAATAAACATCGGCAATGTTAGCAAGGGATACCATTTCATCAGTTTCATGGTCGCTGAAAACGGAATGTCTGACCCTCCCACACCCCATAGCATAATGCCTGCGAAAGCGCCTACAAAACCAATAGCACCAAATACTCGTTGTCCTGTAAATAGCAGCAACATCATCGATGAGAACATGGTCAAAGCGATCATTTCATAAGACATTAGCGCTGACCTCTGAGCTCTGCTGGATTTGCGGAGATTTCTATGCCTTTAATCGTAGCGATATCGCGAATAAACTCTGCGCTTGCTTGCAATATCATCAGTAAAATACCGAAGCAGGTGACAATTTTAATCGGCCACATATAAGGCCGCCATGCCGAGGGACTGCGCTCACCATACTTTAATGAATAGATCGTAGACTCGATGCCTCCATACAGCAAAACTCCTAAATAAAACACTAAGCAAAACACGGTAGCAGCATCAATTAATGCCTTGGTACGCGGTGTCCAAGAAGCGTAGAATAAATCCATTCTGACATTGGATTTAAGCTGCATGGAGTATGGCCCACCAAGGATGTAATAAGCAACCATAAAGAACTGCGCTACTTCCAAAGTCCATAAGGAAGGATAGAAAAGAGTTTTAGAAATTGATGACCATAGCAGCACCGCAATCAACAGGAAGATCATGTACATGGCCATCCTGCCAATATAATAATTCATGGTCTCAACCGCGCTAATATAGCGGCAGATAAATTTAGGCATTGTGCGCTCCTTGTTTACCTGAAGTAAGCTGCTCCACTGCTGGGCAAAGCAAAGTCAATATTTCTTCTGCTCTCTTTGTTATCTCATCTGTCGTGCTGAGCAAGTCATTTCTCACCTCTATCATGACATTCGCTAGATTATGCTCGATGCCGTAAATTTTCAAAGAATGGGTAACATTATCTGTAGGTCCATAAGGCTCATTGCGTTTCACAACTCTTGGCGAGATCAAAGCAGCATTACTCAGCATAGCATCAGCTAGGCGGCTATCACTATCATGCAGCAGCCCTATTTCTACATCCCTGAACTTGTTGTTAAACACCGGTGTAAACGAATGAATAGTCACAATTATGGTAACTTGTGATTGTGTGCGCCTATGTCGTAATAGCTGCTCTACAGTGCGGCGAAAAGGCTGATAAACAGAATCAACACGGTGTTGGCGTTGAGCCTCAGAAAGCGCTTGGTTTGTAGGAATGATAACGCAATCAGCGCACACAACAATCGCATCGTTAGCATCTGAACTACGGTTGCAGTCGTAAACCAAGCGAGAAACATTTGAAGCCACTAACGGCGCGTCTAATTTTACACTAATCACTTTTGCCAGTTCTAAAGCGCCAATATCCCAAGCAATATGAGTTTCAGAGTCAGTTTGACTGATGCCTAAATTATCATATTCGCTTGGGATAAAGTTGGAGGCATGTTCGCAAAGCAATAACACATTGCCGCAACCTGATGCATTCAAAACCCCAACAGCGCTCTGCTGCCCTCCAGATATTGTGATATCTGAGGTGATGTCATCAACTTTAGCTGTTGCATCACTAAGACTTTGCATTATTGCATCTCTACTTTCAGTTTGTTAAAATTATTACGTTAAAAAAATATTATGTCAATATAATTACAAAAATAACTTACAGTCATAAAAACAATATATTAAAGAAAATCTTTAATTCAGCCGAATTTTCTAATATGTTGGAAAATAAAGCCTTTTACTACGAGTTGAGAATTCCATATGCCTGAAACCTCGCGCACTGTCCGTGATCTTATCCATCAACACTTTGATACATTGACCAAATCCGAGCGCAAACTTGCCAATCAATTACTAGAAAACTATCCGGCATTTGGCCTAGCGTCTATCACTACAGTTGCCAAAAATGCTGAAGTGTCCACACCTACAGTCGCAAGAATGGTTCACAAGCTAGGTTTTAAAGGATTTCCGCAATTTCATACTGCGCTAAGAGATGAGCTAAAGGCAACTTACTCCGGCCCTATTGAAAAGCATGAGAACTGGGCATCAGAAGTTCCTGAAAGTCATATGTTAAATCGTTTTGCTGAGCGCACCATGCAAAACCTGACTCAAACATTATCTTGCATAAATCTTAAAGATTTTGATCAAGCCGTTAAGTTATTGGCAGATCACGATAGGCACTTATATCTCGTCGGAGGGCGAATCACCCGTGCTTTGGCCGACTATACCTTTACCCATATGCAGGCAATACGGCCAAAAGTCACCCATATGACCGCATCATCAGCAACTTGGCCTCATTACGTGCTAGACATGAAACCCAATGATATCCTCGTAATCTTTGATATCCGTCGCTATGAAACCAACTTACTGCATCTAGCTCAGCTGGCAGCAGAACGCAATATTCAAATTGTTTTAATAACAGACCAGTGGTCATCTCCGGTCTCAAAAGTAGCCGATATCAGCTTTAATGGTTGGGTAGAAATCCCTTCCGCATGGGATTCAAATATTGCCACAATGATGATATTAGAAGCCATTATCGCCTGCGTGCAAGATCAGACATGGCCAGAAACCAGAGACAGATTCAAACGATTAGATGATTTGTTCGATATGACCAAGTTGTTTAAAAAGTTCAATTAAATCAACACTAAAGTAAGTGCATTAAAAACTTCATTAACACCCGCTAAGCGATGCAATCTGTAAAGGCGCCTTAACGCATTACTATGTCTTCACTATGATTTCAGATTTTTTTGCCAGAAACCAACATCAAGCCATTGATCAAATTTGTAGCCAATATCTTTTATATGCGCCACCTGCTTCATGCCTAGTTTCTCATGCAGGGCAATGCTTGCGGGGTTAGGGATGGTAATCCCACCTATTACACTATTGATTCCAGCCTCCTCAAGTCTAGCCAAAAGCGCCGTATATAATTGCGTCCCTAAGCCTTTGCCCTGTTGGGTATGGCTTAAATAAACCGTTGCCTCAACGGAAAAACGATACGCAGATCGCTCTTTCCACCGACTAGCATAGGCATAACCCACCAGAATATCGTTTTCTAGTAGCACAATCCATGGCAGCCCATCACTAACTACATTGTGAATTCTACTGATAATATCAGCACTAGAAATTGCAGCTTCCTCGAATGTAAAAGTCGTGTTTGCTACGTAATAGTTATAAATATCTGTAATAGCTTGGGCATCCTGCTCCAGAACTTCTCTAATAATCACATTTTACTTCTCATAATTAAGATTTAAGATTTTTCTCTAAAATTAGAGAAACAATACTCTCAAAAAATCCTTAAAACAAACAAAAAATCTATCACTCTGGGAATCTTGTTATTAACGACTAGACTGACCACAAGGTAAAGTAATTTTTTGAGTACAAGCTGGCTATAAGACTGTGGTTTTTGTTAGAATGATGCATTATGACTCATAATTTTATCGCTTTAGCTTTAAACACCGTATATTACGGTGTGGTTTGCGTTGTCTGCTTGGTATTAGGCGCATTGACGTTAAATAATCTACCAATGGGTGCTAAGCCCGGCTTTAGCAAGCGATTGCGAAAGTACCTGACCACTAATATCGCTCAAACTGCTGTTGATTCAGAGTACCCTGAATTAGAGTTACCGACTTTAGTTGGCTCAGCCAGATTGATATTAACGCGCGTAGAGCGAGCAATAGCAACGTTAGGCTGGGAGGTAACGTTATTGGATAATAACGAACTAGAAGTCAACGCTGAAATCCAGTCGGCGATTTTTCGTTTTAAAGATGATATTTCTGTTAAATTGATTCAGGTGCAAAATGTCGTTGAAATTCATATCGTCTCTAAATCTAGAATCGGTAAAGGAGATTTTGGTACTAACACTAGGCATATTTTGAATCTACTAAATGCCATTGACCGTCAAATAGAGATAGAGACCTAATTGTTAGCCTACTGTCGCATATTTTCAAAGTTATAATACAATTTATAAGATCATGTCAAAAAAGATAATTCTCGGCAAGGCACTTGCCTTACTACCACTACCAGTCATACAGTTTATTGCCAGAACGGCAGCTAAGCGGATGTTTCGCAAAAAACAGGGGTATAGCTATAAAACGGCAGCTACGAATATTGAGAAATGCTTTCCTGAACTCTCAGCTCAGGTGCAATCTGGTATTGTGCAGGATACACTAATTAATAATGCCACTACCATGGCTGAGACACCGTATATCTGGTTTCGTCCAAAGAGTAAAATTCAAAGTCTCTATGGTGAAGTCATTAACCAAGAGGCTTTTATATCTGCTAGGGACAACCCAAATGGCTGCTTGTTGCTATGCCCGCATATCGGTAACTGGGAGATGATGGGCTATTATCTAGGTCAGCACTCCACTAATACCTCTATGTATTTACCTTCTAAGCAGGGGTCAGAGATTGATACCGCTATTCGCGCTGCCAGAAGTCGTTTTGGCAGCACTTTATTACCTGCTACTGCTGCTGGCGTTAAAGGCTTGTTTCAAGCACTTAAGCGCGGTGAGTTGGTGTCGATTTTACCAGATCAAAGCCCAGGCGATGACTCTGGCATGGTATTTTCAACATTTTTTGAGCAATCCGCTGCAACTATTACGCTACCAGTAAAGTTGGCAATGCGACCGAATGTGAAAATTTTACTGGGCTACTCTATCCGCAACTTTGAAACCGGTAAGTTTGATATGGGCTTTGAGAGTTTAGATGCATTAAATTCGGTTGAATCGGTTGAATCAGGCGCTGCAGTTATGAATGCTGCTATTGAGAATTTGGTTCGTCGCTACCCCGATCAATATCTGTGGACCTATAAACGCTTCAAGAGACAACCAGACTCGGAAAGTCAGCCTTTTTATCACTAAATTATGTTCTAGTAATAGCTGTCTCTAAGCGTGAAATTTTTATAGCTCTGCGGAAAAACCGACTTGGCTAGTAAGTTTTTGCCATTGTCGATTCACGGCTTTCACTGACATGCCCATCATTTGATAAATAAAAGGTTGTTGAATACTATAATCAATGGCTGGTAATCCACCTAATGCTTCGGTTAATACCGACTCTACTGACCCTAGCTCATCAACAAGTCCTAATTCTTTCGCTTGTCCACCACTCCAAAAGCGACCGCTAAATATTTGATCTGAATCAGCGAGTCTATCTCCACGGCCTCGTTTAACGGCGCTGATAAATTGTTGGTGGATATCATCCAGCATTTGCTGCAACATTTCTTGATGGTCTGGATTTTCTGGACTAAAAGGATCCAGCATGGCCTTATTACTGCCTGCTGTTTGCATGCGCCAATCAATTCCGAGTTTCTCAATAAGTTTGTCATAGCCAAAGCCACCAAATATCACACCTATTGAACCGACAATGGACGCGGAATCTGCGTAAATATAATCCGCACCAGCAGCCATATAGTAAGCGCCACTGGCACAAACATCGGAACAAATCGCATAAACTTTTTTCTCCGGATAGATCTCTCTATAGGTCAATAGTGTGTTAAAGACTCTATTGGAATGTACAGCACTGCCACCGGGGCTATTGATGTCTAGCAATATCGCTTTGGCAGTCGGGTTTTTAAATGCTTGATCTAAGGCAGGTAATACATAGTTGGCACCTGCAGTGCTGTCTTCCATGATCGGCATTTTGATATTTATAATAGCGACATGTGGTGCGGTAAAGCCTGTAAATTTACCAGCAACATAGACAGCTGCGAGTATTACAGCACAAAATAGCAGCCATAACCATTTTCTACCGCTGCTGCGCCTCCTGCTTCGTCGTAACTCTTTCATTAACTCACGAGAGAGTTTATACAGTTCTTGATGACTTTGCTTAGTCATTATCGTTGCTGATTCGGTTTGGCTAGTTGGTTTGTTCATGGTGCTCTGTTTGTTATCGAGTTAGTCGCAGGAGTTTAGCAGATTACAGCCTATTCTTAAGGTATTGGTCGTAAGTAGTTTCTGTATCAATATCAAAGATAACATTGGCATCAGTCACCGCTAGCTGATTTAACGCTAACTTTTCAGCATCGATAACGCTTCTGGCACCAAGATCACCCGACAATGACAGCAAAGCTGGTTTTAAGCTACTATGAAATCCAACGGGATGCCCCGGTTTATCCCGGTAAGTAGATTGAATGATTTTCTGTTCACTGTTTGCTAAACCCGCCTCAGTTGATAGCAGCATATAGGTTGCTTCGGAAATTGCTGGCATATCAGCTGGCTGTACCCAAATCCAATCGGTGTCATTTGGTAGTGACCTTACTGCTCTGGAAATTGAATCGCCCATGCCAGCAGTGGTTGAAATAATCAATGCTGAAACACGGGGATTTCCATAATTTACTAATGCCTCTTCAAATTCTATAATATAAGGACTGTCTGCGGATATCACAACATGAATGGTGTCATAGATATAATCAGGAATATTATCTAGAGTTCGATATAGCAATGTCGTATCTGACTTTAGGTGCAGCAGCTTATGGCCGAATTCATAGCGCGAAGATTGCCCCGCCGCTAATAGCAAAAGCCGTTGTCTAGGTTTTTTATCATCCCTAGGCAGCCGATGATGTCGCAAGCCACCGCTGCCTAAACTGTCTAACTTCGCTTTAGTCAGCGACTCGTTATTGCAAGAAGTCAATATCATCTGCTTAATTTTGGGGTGCATTATCGAGCGCGCAGATCCTGGCAGATTTAGCACAAGCATTGCTCCGATATTGGCGACTAAACATAGATTCCCCGGTTCTATGGGTAACCCCGCGCGTAGTAATTCCCCGCCAACACATTGAATGGATTTCGGAATAATATCGCCCTGAGTGACGGTGGTACTTGCACTGTATATCAGCACACAATCCGCCTTCTCTTGTAGATGTTGTAGAGTTTGGCTGAGCTCGACAACATTGTGACTGGCAATATAGAAATCTAGTTGATAGGGACAGTCGGCAAATGCCTGCTCCGCAGTCCGACGTGTTTTATCTAGTAGTTTATTTGTCACCCCTGGTAGAGTTGTCATTATGACAGCAACTTTAGCCGCAGCAATGGCCTCGTAAGAAGCGATGAGCTTAGTTAATGGCAGTTGTTTTACAGCATCTAGCCAGCAATCAACCCTGTTAGACTCCAGCAACAATGGAATTACTTTAAGTGCTAGAAAGCGATTTTCTTTGCCCAATACATCAGTATCAATAGACATTAACGTTATCGCATCGTCAATGCCGTTAATGGCGGTAAGTATCTGCTCTGCAAAGTCGAGTCGATAGGCTTTGTGAGTAAACCAATCTACTCTTCCTTGTCGTGATTGTTTGCGAAAACCGATTTCGGCTAATTGAGTATCTATATAGTCAGCTAATGTGTCAGCGACGAGGTTTTCATCCACCCAATGAATATCTGGGTTAAATACCCAAAGTTCATTGATATCCGACGCCAATAAAATTGCTATGATATCTTCGGTTACTATCAGGCCTTTTCGGTATTTGACTGCCGCAATCGTAAAGCTATGCGCTAAGCGGCAGCCCGCTGCTTCTTTGGTACTAATGGGTTTTACTGACGAGCTCATCTCAGACATTATTTGCCACACTACGCCGTTGCATTTGCACAACTTCTGCCCATATCGACAGCGCAATCTCTGCAGGATTTTCAGCGCCGATATCTAAACCAATAGGCCCGTGAATGCGCTGGCAATCAGATCCTGAAATACCCCGCTCTGTTAGCCTTGTTATTCTTTTGGCATGAGTCCGACTACTGCCTAGTGCACCGATATAAAAGCAATCACTGGTTAGGGCAATAGCTAAGGCGTCATCATCAAACTTTATATCATGGGTTAGGGTGATAAATGCGGTTTGAGAATCCAACGCAAGATTTGCTAATGCCTGTACTGGCCACTGGGATATTACCTCAACTGAGGTCGGCAATGGGTTGGCAGATGCCCACGTTTCTCTAGGCTCAATAACGGTTAACCCATATCCTAATTGCAATGCCATCTCTGCTAAATATTGGGTGATATGCACAGCTCCAAGACAAATGATTTTCGGCTGTGGCCGTATTGCTAATTTGAAGTTTAGCTCAGACTTAGGCGACTTTAGCTGTACCGCATCCACAGCTCGAAAATTAATCAACTGGTTTTTGTAATCAAAAAATAGCTCGGCTGCTATGCGCTTTTGAATCCCCTCTAACCATTGAGATAGCCAACTATTATCCAGCTCAGTCAACTTGATAATTGCTAACTCTAGCTTGCCCCCGCAGCTTAAATTATGCTCCCACGCCATTTCATTCGCTATTTCATGGGTAGTCTGGCTGATTTTTTGGGCATGGTCGTCAGCAAGTAATGCTTGTGCTTCGTGGACGACAGCTATCTCAATGCAACCTCCCGATACAGAGCCATAAAACTGATTATTTTCTGTAACCAACATGATGCTGCCTGACTTTCTAGGTGAAGATCCCCAAGTGCTTGTAACAATAATAATAGCAATTTTGGTCTGCTGTTGCAGTGTATTGATAGCGAATTGAATTAAATCGCTATTGCTTTTCATACTATTCATGAGAGGTGTTTAAGAGGCTGGCTGACTGAATAAGGTTACTGATTTTCATCTATGGCTTTTTGAAATCTAACGAAATATTTTTCGATCAAACCATGTGCTTTTTTACGAATAAGCGGTTCGGCTACTTTTTTTAACATACCTTCTATTTCTACAGCAGCATCATAGCAAAGCTCGGAGCCAGTGTCTGTCGCTGTTAAATGTATATTACACTGACCGCTAGCATCACCGGACATGCCGCCCTTGCCACTGGCATTAAAAAGATAATGTCTATCTGGTGTTGACTCTAAGATTTCCAATGAAACAACAAACTTGATAGACAATAGCGACAGTTTAAAAGCAATATCGGCTTGGAATTGATTTTCATTAATTTTAGCAAAGCAATCACAGCCTGGAATGCTTTCTTGCATAATACTGGGATTCGTTAAACTTTCCCAAACTGTGTTGGAGTTATGACGCAGCACAATACTGCCAGCAATATTCATTAGAACATAAACGTCAATTTGTTGGACTCAAGCGTTTTACCTAATGCTAGCAATATCAGTTTATTAATTTCATTATCTTCTTTATCGGTAAATCTCAAACACATGCCTTTAGGTCTGTTTTTTACCTTGCTAAGGTTTAACCAACAGACGGCTGCTGGCACCTCTTGTGATACCTGAATATCTTTCTCTGGAATATTTATTTGCAGATCTAGAACTACCGGACTTTCTAGTGGCAAAATATTGTCTGTTTTCACAAACAATGCCCCATAGCTGGTTATCGGTAAATAAGCACTGTGAAGGCTATCTATATCTTGAATTGTCAGAAGATATTTAGGATGTGAGTTACTGTATGAGTCCATGGCACGTTCTATTATTTGTTAAATTGGCTTATATTGATGAATAATAGCATTAATTTTGCTCTGCGCATTTATTTGTTGCAACTGCGGTGTTAACTGAATCAACCTTTGATACACTTGAAGTAAGCTATCATTTGGCATATCTGCTAAAATTTTCTGTTTCATCTTATTCACACTGCCTTCTAGGCTAGGAGCAACATCAAGAGGGGGTTGATGCCGTTGTAGAATTAACTCACTAATCAATAACTGAATTGTCTTTAGTTTAGTTTGCTGCAAGCTCACTCTATCGCCAATTGCTGCTTGTAATTGCGGTAACTCTGGAAAAATAGTTGCTTTTGACAGCACCCAAACATCATACAGCCATTGGATTATTATCTGCTCAACCTCATCGCCTTTTTGCAAGCAATAATCATAAGCCAACACCGGTGCATAAGGATGTTTCTGCAAGGCTTTGGCTATCCTTTCCTCAGTAGCAACTACTTCGTTCTGTCGCAGCAACTTTTCCATTTGCTGTGCTGTTTGCGTTATATTTGGCGAGGGGAAAACTATTTCATTCACCCTACTTTTAATGGTTGGCAATAAATTGCCAGCATGACTGCTAGCTAGTAGTAGATAACGGTTTTGCGGTGGTTCCTCAAGTATTTTTAATAGCGCATTTGCCGACTCTCGGTTCATTCTATCACAATCTTCTAATACCACTATCTTACAGCTAGCGGTATGGGGCGCTAGCGTCATAAAGTTCAAAAGCTGCCGAATTTGATCAACTCGTATCATTTTTGAGGGTAATTGCGGCTGCACCAAGAATACATCGGGATGAAATTCCAGCTCAAGCACGCAACTCTTACATTGACCACAACCATTGTGCTCGTCACAAAGCATCTGTTGGGCTAATAATTTACTATAGCTTTTTTTGCCCTGACCTTCCGGCCCAGTCAATAATAATGCATGTGGTAAATTGCCCGCCTGCAGTTGTGTTTGCACACTGTTTGTAATATTGATTGCCCAATCAAACATTTAGTTCACAGTCTCCTGAGATGAAAATATCATGCCGCTAATAAACTAAGCTTACAGGCAACATTTTTCTCACGCCAATGATCATGACAAGTCTTTGCCGAAAAAAATATTAATCGCTGATAGCAAGTCGCTGCTGACTGCCTGAATATCTTGCTCACCATTAATCACTATGCTTTTTGAGATATTAGCAGCCGCTTCTGCAATGTAGCCATTTCTAATATGGCTAAAGAATGACTGCGGTAACGCTTCAAACCTATCTGCCTGCCCTCGTTCTCCTAATCTGGTAAAGCTTATTTCTACTGGCACATCAATTACCACAGTAAGATCTGGTGAAAAACCCTGCAATACCTGCTCAGACAAGGCTTTTATTTCCGGTATTGGTAGCCCTCGACCATAACCTTGGTAAACAATAGTCGATAAAGAGAAACGATCTGATATAACCCAACTACCTTGCGTTAAAGCAGGCTTTATCACCTCATGAAGATTTTGATAGCGCTGCGCTAATAATAGCAGCACTTCAGACATCGGTTGCAATGCCGTGTTAGCACTGTCTAATAAAATATTGCGCACGGCTTCACCAGTACAGGTGCCTCCAGGCTCTCGTGTGGTAATCACGGTTTGATTATTATCTTCAAGATATTTTTTTAAAGCCGCGATTTGGGTAGATTTTCCAGAGCAATCTGGGCCTTCAAATGCGATAAATCTGTTCATATTTTTTTCTTGTGATAGCACCTAAAAGCTCCGTGTTTATGGAGTTTGGTGAAAAACTATTTTTTCAGTTTCCGGTAAGCGGCAACAGCTTTCTGGTGTTCTTCTAGTGTCTTTGAAAATACATGACCACCTTTACCATCGGCAACGAAGTACAAAAACTCAGATTGCGAGGGGTGAATAGCCGCCTCTAAGCTTTTACGCCCAACCAATGCAATAGGCGTGGGCGGCAAACCTTTGACAACATAAGTATTATAAGGGGACTGTATTTTTAAATCTTTGCGATAGATTGTACCATTGTATTGATCGCCAAGTGCATAAATTACTGTCGGGTCTGTTTGCAATCTCATGTTTTTTGCTAAACGGCGATGAAAGACACTGCTCACCAACTCACGCTCCTGCTTAATGCCAGTTTCTTTCTCGATAATAGACGCTAAAATAATCGCTTCATAAGGTGAATTTAATTGACTCTTTGGTGGTTTTGTTTGCCACAACTCAGTAATCGTACGCTGCATATTATCAAAAGCTTTCGCCAATATATCAAAGTCCGTACTGCGCTCATTATAAAAATAAGTATCGGCCAGAAATAACCCTTCTGGGTTACTATGGGAGTCCGATAACAGTGACATAATATCCGTATCGCTCATATTGACAGTAGTCTGCACAAGATCTGTATGCTGAGCAAGCTCAGCCCTGAACTGGGCGAATGTCCAGCCCTCGGGAATGGTAATGGAGAAATGAATCGCATCGCCTGCCTCAACTTTATTGAGGAAACCTGCCAAGGTCTCAACTTTTCGATTTTTATTAGTGAACAGGTTATATTGCCCTGCTTTTAGGTTTCGACTTCTGCCAGATAATCTCAAATAACTCTGCACGATCTGCTTTTGAAATAAACCCATTTGGGGTTGCAACTTGCTAACGGAGGTTAATAAGTCCTCCACAGTAGAGCCTTTGGAAAAGACCAGAGTTGATTTAGTAGTATCAGGATTCGCCATTACAGGCAGTTTGAGACTACTTATCAATGTGGTATAGCTAACAAAAAACAGAATTAGCAGCAAAACAAGACTGCACAAAATAACTGAAATCGTTGTTTTTTTCCAGCTAGGAGACATAACTACCAGATAGACTAGCGAGAGATATTACTAGTCTAGTTTATTTAAGTTAAATCTTTTTAAAGATCAGTGAACCATTAGTACCACCAAACCCAAATGAGTTAGATAATGCTACGTTGATAGGCATTTTTTGAGCTTTATGGGCTACATAATTTAAGTCGCAGCCTTCTTCTGGATCATCCAAGTTAATGGTTGGCGGTGCGACTTGATCTTTAATTGCCAAGACACTAAATACCGCTTCTATGCCACCAGCAGCACCAAGCAAGTGACCAGTCATTGACTTGGTAGAGCTTACTGCGAGTTTATAAGCATGGTCGCCAAAGCATGCCTTAACAGCATCGCTCTCCAGCTTATCACCAGCGGGAGTTGAGGTGCCATGAGCATTGATATAATCCACTTCAGATGGCTCCATCCCTGCATCTTGTAAAGCATTTCTCATCGAGCGTCTAGCGCCATCGCCTGAAGATTCTGGTAAAGTCATATGATAAGCATCACCACTCATGCCAAAGCCAACTAGCTCAGCATAAATTTTCGCTCCCCTTGCCTGCGCATGTTCTAGAGATTCTAACACCATTACTCCAGCACCATCACCTAGCACAAAGCCATCACGATTCTTATCCCAAGGACGACTTGCCTTCTCTGGCGCATCATTTCTAGTGCTCAGCGCTCTAGCTGCTGCAAAACCTGCCATGCCTAACTCTGATGATGAGCCTTCTGCACCACCTGCAATCATTACGTCAGCATCTCCATAGGCAATGGTACGCGCAGCTACTCCGATAGAATGGGTACCGGTTGTACATGCCGTCACTATGGCTAAGTTTGGCCCTTTGGCACCTGTCATAATAGAGAAATGACCAGAAATCATATTAATGATAGATTTTGGCACAAAAAACGGCGTGACTTTTTTTGGTCCGCTTTTTAAATAGGCGCTGTGAGTGTCTTCAATGCTTGCGATTCCGCCAATACCAGAACCGATCATCACTCCAATACGCTCAGCATTGTCATCGGTTATTTGCAAACCTGAATCTTTATAAGCTTGTAGACCTGCTGCTAATCCGTAATGGATGAATTGATCCATTTTGCGACTTTCTTTTGGCGAAATATACTCAGAGATATCAAAATCAGTAACCGTACCAGCTATTTTTACTGGGAATGGCTCGCAATCAAAATGGGTAATGGGTTTTATCCCACTTTTACCTGCCAAGATATTGGCCCATGACTCCTGGACAGTGTTGCCCACAGGGGTAACTAACCCTAAACCGGTAACGACGACACGCTTTTTACTCATAACTGAAAACCTAAGTTATTTTTACAAAATGAAGTTTAGTCTAAAAAACTAGAAGATCTACCTAAAGATATTCTATTAAAATATAAGAGTAAGTGAATTTCACTTGCTAAAACACAAAAGCCTATCGAATGATAGGCTTTGTTAAGAATAACAATTAGTTATGCTTGTTGTTTAGTAACATAATCAATAGCGTTACCAACAGTCAAAATCTTCTCAGCTTCTTCATCTGGAATTTCAACATCAAACTCTTCTTCTAAAGCCATTACTAGCTCTACTGTATCCAGTGAATCTGCTCCTAGGTCATCTACAAAAGAGGCCTCTGGCTTCATCTGATCTTCAGATGCGCCAAGTTGTTCCATGATTATTGCTTTGACACGTTCTTCAGTTGCGTTCATTATTTTTCCTTGAGTTGTTACTATATCGATTGTTGTGGACAAATTGTAAGTCAATCTGATCAGAATTCCAAATTATTCTGTTTCTACAGGTTGATTATTATGAAACGAATGTGCTTTGGGAGCAAGCACAAACTAGTTCATATACATACCGCCGTTCACATGAATGGTTTCACCAGTAATGTAACTGGCACTAGGCAGACACAAAAAAGCGACTGCGGT
>CAKMZF010000033.1 GCA_929200405.1 uncultured Gammaproteobacteria bacterium
ACTCGACCATCTTTTTGCATGACACGGCATTTTTCTAAGTAATAGATATTTGCGCGTTTAGAATGCAGAATGGCTTTTAAATCTGTTAGCTGCTCCATAGACAGATAATAAACATATTTTCACTATTTTAGCAATAAATTACTGATCTATTGCCTTCTTTGGATTTTTACTTTCATTTCTGGTTCCTACTAAACTGCCAAAACAATAAATTAAGGCGCTTATAAATAGCTTCTTTTTATGTTTCTATCCCTCATTTACTTACTGTTTACGCTAGATTTATCCCCGTCTATTACTGTTGCGTTTTTAAATGAGCATAACAGTTTCATGCTGTTATCTCGCAATATTTACCCTTACAAACCGTTTCTGTCTTATGCCATCTTATTTCTTTATTTTTGTGCTTTTTACTTTCTTTTCATTATTGGCAACGGGGCTTTACACGTTGCTAAAAACTCTGGCTGTGCAATGGCGAATGCCTGCTTTTCCTGCACTAAAAATTGCGCTCAGCTTTACTTTGGTTTATTTGATTGTGACGGTTTGCGCGCGCATTTGGTTTCCTGATCCTTATCGCTACCTTGCTTATTATCTCGGGGTGATTAACTTTGGTTTTTTCACCAGTGTTGGTTTCTGGCTGTTGTATGGTCTTGTCAGTATTTTTGGCAAGTCCAAGGTTTTTGCCACCGCAGCGGTAACTCGGGGGTTATTTCTCGCGGTATGGCTGGGCACGGTTGTTCTCTCTATTTATAATTTTTCTAAACCATTTACGGTTGAAGAAATTACCCTTAGCTCTGACAGAATAACGCGTGAGTATCGCTTTGCCCATGTCACTGATATTCAGTATGGTTCTATCACTAGGGAGCAGATGGAGGCTAGAATGCAGCGCATTTATGCTTTGCAGCCGGAGTTTATTGTTTTCACTGGTGATTTGATTGATTTTGATCGTTATAACTTTCAAGATTTCAATATCTTGCGAGACAGCCCTGTGCCCATCTATTTTGAACGCGGTAATCACGAGTTTTATCACGACCCGACCCGACTATTGTCTTTTCTACAAAGAATCGCTCCCATCCATTTGTTGATTAATCAAAAGGCACAGTATGAGGAGCTTGATTTGGTGGGCATTGATTATGGTCGCTCTGAGTCTCACCTTGCAGAGGCTTTGTCTGAGATATCTTTAGATGATTCCCGTTTTTCGATCTTGCTTTACCATATGCCAAGAGGTGTACAGGCTGCTGTCGACAAGGGTTTTTCACTGGCGTTGTTTGGTCACACGCATGCAGGGCAGATATGGCCTTTCACGCATGTGGTTGATTGGATTTATCCTTACGCTGATGGTCTTTTTAAGGTTGGTAATACAACGGTTTATACTTCTGACGGCATTGCGCTTTGGGGGCCAAGAATGCGACTAAACTCACAAAATGAAGCGGTGATTTTTACTCTCAAGCCTACTGAGTAAAGGTAGCAAACTGCTTGTCGTTGTCTTTATTGCATTTTTGGCTAGAAATGGCATGATATTTTCATTTAGATCTGGTTGTTTGAGGCTTAAATATGGCTGTATTACCTTCAAAATGGAAAACAGTTTTGGCGTTGCTGGTTATTTATATCGCCGTCTTGCTAGGCTGGAATTGGGTTTGGGGTGTTTTGTTTATCATCTGGACAATTCCTGCTTTGTATTCTGGCCAAACGCATCTGGTCGAAGAGATTAATCGAGATGAAAACCCTTTTTTCTTTTGGCTTATTGTCGGCACTTGGATTGCTTTGAGCGTTGTGATGGTGCTATCTGATTTATTACAACTTTTCTAATGAGTTAAGAGTGAGTCACGATATGTCTAATAAAGCGATGATGCATGTTTTACCTGTTGAGGCTTATACTTCACAGGAGTGGTTTGACCGTGAACAGTTAAAGATTTTCTCTCGGACTTGGCGGTTTGCTGGTTTTAGAGAGGATATAGCTGATCCCGGTGACTCTATTACTGTGCAGGCTGGGCTAAATAATATCTTTATCATTAAAGGGCGAGATCATCGATTACGGGCTTTTCATAATATTTGCAGACATCGCGGTACTCAGTTATTACGCGCTGCTGGTAAAGCACAGAAGGTATTGACTTGCCCTTACCATGATTGGACTTATGATCTTGAAGGAAAGCTAATTTCTGTTCCTGATGAAGATCCTGAGTTTCCGAACCTAGACAAGAGTTGTTATGGCCTTAAGCCTGCTAAAGTTGATATTTGGCGCAGCATGATCTTTGTCCATCCCGATCCCGATGCTGGTTCTATTATGGAGTGGTTTGGTGATATAGAGCCTTTTTTGGGTCCACATAATGTAGATGAGTTAATCGAGTATCCAGAGGCAAGAGGTTCTTATGAGATTAACGCTAATTGGAAGGTTGTCGTTGAGAATTATATCGATGTTTATCATTTATCGCATTTGCACTCGGGTACCTTAAATATGTATGACCATGCAAAAGCCGAGTATCAATTTGTTGGCCCACATTTTGCTTTTTGGGAGCCGTTGGCTGCCGATTATCTTGAGAATATAGAGCGCAATGCTGCTATGCCGTTAGTTCTCCCCAAAGACAAATTGGGTGCTTGGGTGCCTATGTTATTTCCTGGTTTGGGGCTGGGGGAGTCTGAATCCGATTGGTCTATTTTTCATATCACGCCTTTGGGGCCAGAGCTGTCGAGGGTAGAAACCAGAACACGAGTCAAAGACACTTCCGCTTGGGAGTTTCAAAAGCAGCAGTGGCGTTCTAGCCGTTTCTTTGAAAAGTCGATAACGGGCAAGTATGCTGGCGATAAGAATAGTGATGACCCGATGACCTCGGGGGATTTCACCGCTGAGGATATTTATGCCTGTGAGCAACAACAGAAATCCCTTCGCAGCCCTTATTTTGAAGTAGGCCCTTCTGCGGAAGCTGGTGAAAAACCTGTTAGGGAGCACCAGCAAATTGTCAAAACCTATCTTGACAGTTGACCATGAGTAGTGAGTTTTATCCTCTGCGCATCTCAGAAATCTGCAATGAGCTGGTTAGTAGTGATGATGATCAGATAGCCAATGCGAAAACATTTTTGTTTGACGTACCTGAGAGTTTGCAACATCTGTTTACTTGGCGTGCAGGCCAACACATCACTGTGCAACTGCGTATTGGTGATGCAACCGTGCGCCGTGCTTATTCTATCTCTATGTCTCCACTGGCAAACCGTGATGTCGATACAGAAAATCCAACTTTTAGTATCACGGTAAAGCGTGTTGCTGATGGCATGGTGTCAAATTATTTACTTGATAATATGAAAACAGGTGACACGATTGAGATCATGCCTCCGTTTGGCGATTTCTGCTTAGACCCTCAGCTCAATAGCCGTCGTAGTCATTATTTCTTTGCCGCTGGTAGCGGCATCACACCGCTTTTCGCCATGCTACAGTCCGTATTAATTGCTGAGCCTCATTCCGTTGTGTATTTGCTGTACGGCAATAGCGATGTAAATAATGTGATATTCCAGCAACAGCTATTTGCACTTGCTGAACAATATAGCCAGCGATTGGTTATCCGCCATATATTCTCACGACCATCTGTTTGGGCAAGCGATTATTGGCGCAAAGGCAGAGTTGATAGTAAATCCACACAGGCTTTCATTAATGAGCATCCACCGTATGCTCAAGACGCTCAGTATTATATCTGCGGCCCCGATGCCATGAACGCCAGTGTGACTAACGGACTATTGGCGATAGATGTACCACGAGCACGGATTCATCAAGAGAGTTACGGCACGGTCTCGCCGTTGGACGACTCTGTTGTCAGCGTTGCTGCGAAGCTAACTGTTACATTACACGGCAGTCGTCATGAAGTAACTGTTAGTAAAAATCAGACATTATTGGCGGCGATGAAGGCCGCTAATATTAAGCCGCCTTTTTCCTGTCAATCTGGTATTTGTGGAGCTTGCAAAGCTCAGTTGACACAGGGCACGACGCATATGGTCTCTCACGCAGCGCTACAGGATAATGATGTTGCCGAGGGGAAAGTATTAACTTGCCAAGCATTGGCTACTGCATCTTATATTGAATTAATCTACCCATGAAAAATATCTCATCGCCAAATGTCTCATCGACAGAAAAAGCCGCCTTCTTTGTAACTTGTTTGGCCATGACTCAAGCCATCTGGGTTATTGGTTTTAACTTCGGTGCTTATAATGACGTGTTCTTTGAGCATCTATTTATGATCTGGGTTGCTTCTATAACCGCTTTGTTGGCGCGTCTTTTTATTGGCAAGCCCGAGAATGCGAGTGAGCATAAGCAATACTTTGGCTGGCAAGGTGCTTGTTTACTCATTTTGCCAACTATTTGGATCATCACAGAAGTAATCACTCTCAATCAGACTAATTCTGGTGTTCAATGGCTTCGGTTAATATTAACATTGCTTACCATTTCGATCGCATTGCCTTATATCGGCTACATTATTGTCCATGCTACGCTGCCCAAAATATCAAAGATTCAGCATCCTCGTCTTAAAATCGGCTTGGTTAGCATCTGCCTCTTTGTAGCGGTATTGGCCTATTGGATAGGTGCGAACAATGATTATGTGATGACTTGCCATGATTTCTCTATAGCTGGCGCAAGCCTACCTACGAATTGTTTTCAAGAGAATACAGCTTCGCTCATACCGCAATAACACTATTTTCTATATAAGATTACTCATTCAGCTCACCTCTTGTCGTCAGAATTGTCAAGAAAGCAGTTTCTGCAATAGAACTGTCATAGTGACTTGTTATACTCTGCAAAAACTAGGTGTGCAGTGCACAGAAGAGAGAACATAAAATATGGCGCCATCGCCATTGGAGATTTATGAAAATTGGCATTAATGGCTTTGGCCGCATTGGACGATTGGTTTTACGAGCGGCGTATGATTGGCCGGAGATGGAGTTTGTACAGATCAATGACCCCGCGGGCAATGCTGAGACTTTGGCACATTTGCTAAATTTTGACTCTGTACATGGTCGCTGGCAACATGAGGCCATAGCCGATGGCGCGGATATGATAATAGGCGATAACCGCCTCAAAATGTCGCGCAACAAAGCGATTAGCGATACTGATTGGTCTGGCTGTGATGTAGTAATAGAAGCTTCTGGGGTAATGAAAACCACAGCACTTCTACAGCAATATTTAGACCAAGGCGTGCGCCGTGTGGTTGTCTCTGCGCCTGTCAAAGAGGACGGTGTGCTAAATATTGTCCGAGGTGTGAACGAACATTTGTATGCGCCCGAGCAACACCCTATTGTCACTGCGGCATCTTGCACCACGAATTGTTTGGCACCTGTGGTTAAAGTTATCCACGAAAAGCTAGGAATACGTCACGGCTCTATGACCACTATTCACGATATCACCAATACCCAGACTATTTTAGACGCACCACATAAGGATTTACGCCGTGCTAGAGCTTGTGGCATGAGCCTTATCCCCACCACCACAGGCTCTGCAACGGCTATTACCCATATATTCCCAGAGCTAAAAGGCAAACTCAATGGCCATGCAGTACGAGTACCGTTGGCGAATGCCTCTTTGACGGACTGTGTTTTTGAGGTCGAGCGGGCGACTTCTGTTGCTGAGGTAAATGCTTTATTAAGGCAGGCAGCAGAGCAAGAGTTGCAGGGAATTTTAGGCTACGAAGAGCGCCCTCTAGTGTCTATTGATTACCGCACAGATCCTCGCTCTTCGGTGATTGATGCCTTGTCTACCATGGTCATTAACAAGACTCAGGTTAAACTCTATGCCTGGTATGACAACGAATGGGGCTATGCCAATCGCACTGCCGAGATAGCACTAATGGTAGGCAAATAGTCGCTCTCTTTCAGCATATTATATTTAGATATGAAAGCACTCGCGAGTCTCTCAACAGAGATTAAACAGTATTTGATCATTACTGGTAATTACTGGGCGTTTACTCTAACCGATGGCGCTTTGCGAATGTTGGTTGTGCTGTATTTTCATCAGCTCGGCTATAGCCCTTTGGCTATCGCTATGTTATTTCTGTTTTATGAGTTCTTTGGGGTTGTCACCAATTTATTGGGAGGCTGGCTAGGTGCCAGAGTCGGTTTAAATCGCACCATGAATATTGGTCTAGCCCTGCAAATAGTCTCTCTAGCAATGTTGTTAGTGCCAATGGCTTATTTGACAGTGGCTTGGGTAATGGCTGCTCAAGCGCTATCAGGAGTCGCCAAAGATCTCAATAAAATGAGTGCTAAGAGTGCGATTAAAGCTTTATTGCCTAAGAATGCTGAGCATAAATTATTTACTTGGGTCGCGGCATTAACTGGCTCTAAAAATGCTTTAAAGGGCATTGGCTTCTTTTTAGGCGGCGCTTCGTTAAGTTGGGTAGGTTTTAGCAATACCATCTTAATCATGGCCGCCAGCCTGACTGTGGTTTGGTTATGCAGCATTAAGCTACTCAAAAGTGAGATAGGCAAGTCCTCAAGCAAGCCCAAGTTTACCGAAATTCTTTCTAAAAGTTCGGCGGTTAATTGGCTATCTGCCGCACGACTATTTCTCTTTGGTGCAAGAGATGTCTGGTTTGTGGTCGCCTTACCTGTTTTTTTAAGCGCGACTTTGGGCTGGTCACATGAGTCTGTTGGCGTGTTCTTTGCCACATGGATTATCGGCTATGGCGCAATTCAATCTCAAGCACAGCGAATTATCGGCTTAACTCCAACCGGAAAAGCAGCGGTCATTTGGTGCGCTATTCTCACGGTACTAACGCTACTGCTTACCGCTGCCGTTTATAGCGACTATCAGCTACAGATAACTATCGTCGTTGGTTTGCTGATATTTGGCGCGGTCTTTGCCATTAATTCATCCCTGCACAGTTATTTGATTGTGCATTATGCCAACTCAGATCGTGTCTCTATGGATGTCGGCTTTTACTACATGGCAAACGCCATGGGGAGACTCTTGGGCACCGTTTTATCCGGTGTGCTATACCAGCAATCTGGGTTTATCGCATGCCTTGCTGCCTCCGCTGCTTTCTTGTTTTTATCGACTATTTTTTCTTTAAAATTAGACAGGTAATTTTCTCCTTCCTTTTTATAACTTTATATTTTTCAAAAAATCATCAAATTAACAATATATCATTACTTCATATTGCATGAGTGCTTGCTTGTCTCTATTATTGCTTAGCGACATATAAATCGCTGCATTGCAAAATATAAGGGAGATTTATATATGAGCTGGATGGTTATTGTTATTTTACTTGTCATCATCATCCTTGCCGCGTTAGCAGGAATGACCTCTAAAGCAAAAGACAAATCGGGTGATTTTACATATCAAAAAGTAAAAGCACTTTTCACTCCTGCCGAGCGGTCTTTTTTGGGAGTGCTGAAATTAGCAGTGACAGATGAGGTTGAGATTTATGGTAAAGTCAGAATTGCTGATGTGATTACCCCTGCCAAAGGGCAGGAGCGTGGTGACTGGCAGAAAGCCTTTAATAAAATTTCCGCTAAACATTTTGATTTCTTATTGTGTCACAAATCAGACCAAACGCCCATTTGCGCCATTGAATTAAATGACAGCAGCCATAACTCCGCAAAAGTCAAAGCGCGTGATGCCTTTGTGATTAGTGCCTGTGACTCTGCCAATTTTCCGCTAGTGCAATTTACCGCTAAGGCAACTTATAAAGTAACTGACATCCAACAGGCACTTGCTGACCATTTACCGAATACCGTTGAGTTAGCAGATGCACTATCAAGCTCATCACAAGAAATGGAAATACCAGAATCAGATCAAAAAATTTGCCCCAAATGCGCCTCTGAGATGACGATAAAAGTCGCCAAGAAAGGGAAAAATATTGGCAATCAATTCTGGGCTTGCAGCGCTTTTCCGAACTGTCGCCACATAGAATCTATACCGAATAAATAGTCAATAGATAAATATCTAGATTATTATTTGCCAATATTGCGATAGCGCCAAATTTGGTATTAACAACACGGAGAATAGTTGTGCAAAACTCCAATTATCTTGACCGAAGTAGCGCACCGCACATTACCACTCTAGTGCTAATCTCTGCGGCTGGAGCAATACCGATCAATATTTTCCTACCATCGCTGCCAGCCATGGCGAATTTTTTCAACGTTAGTTATGCAAAAATGCAGCTATCCATTACCGTATATTTGGCATTAACGGGTGCTGCACAGCTTATCATTGGCCCTATTTCAGATCGTTATGGTCGCCGTATTGTTATGCTATGGACATTAACCATCTTTATCTTCTCTGCCGTAGGCGCAGCACTCTCTACCACATTCACTAGCTTTATGTTTTTTCGATGCATACAGGCAACCTCTGTGGCAGGCTATCTAATTAGCCGAACCGTGGTACGAGACACTTCAAGTCGCGAAACTGCCGCCAGCCTTATAGGGTATGTCACCATGGGCATGGCATTGGCTCCTATGTTGGCACCTGCTGTTGGTGGTTGGCTGGGCGATCATTGGGGCTGGCAATCAAATTTCCATGCACTAGCGCTCATCGGCATTATTACTTTTGTCATTGTTTATTTTGATCTGGGGGAAACCAACAAGCATAAATCCGATAGCTTTACCGCTCAATTCAAAGCCTATCCAGAGCTATTAAAATCTCGGCGTTTTTGGGGTTATACTCTCACACTAGTATTTGCCTCTGGCACTTTCTACGCCTATCTAGGCGGCGCACCTTTTGTTGGCGAATCTATCTTTGGGCTAAAACCCTCTGAGATCGGCATCTATCTAGCGATAACTCCATTTGGCTATATGGCAGGCAATGGCATATCTGGTAGATATGCGCATAAAATAGGCATGAGTCGTCTGCTATCTTTCGGTCCTTTGATCGTCATCGTCGCGATGTTCATCGCCGCGCTTCTCGCCAATGCAGGCGCGACTCACCCCTTGAGCTTTTTCGCGTTTACCTTTGCAATTGGACTAACCAACGGTCTAGTACTACCCTCCGCAAATGCTGGTCTGCTAGATGCCAGACCCGATCTAGCTGGCTCTGCCTCTGGACTCAGCGGCGCATTAATGACCAGCGGCGGCGCTATTTTGGCATCACTTTGCGGCATGTTTTTAACCCAAGAAAGCGGTGTCTATCCTCTTATTATTTGCATCGTGCTATCCGCCATCTTATGCCTGCTCTCAGCAATTTTCACCATTCGCTTAGAGAGCAAAATTCGACAAGATTTATAAATACTAAAATAGAATCATTTTATCTATTAAAGACTTACATAAAAACAATAATGCTAGGGATATACTCTTTTGCATTATGAGTTGGATGCCCTTCAACAAGCACATCAAATTCCTCTAATATTCACAGATTCTCGTTATAAAAAGATGATTATTTAGTTTTTAATGTATAAAAGAAGGTTATAACAAGCTGAGTAAAATTAGAACAGCTCTAAGCCTCGCACAATCATCTTTGACTCTACGACCCAAGATTATGAATACAGATTCTCTGAAGTTAAACCTCTCAAAATATTAAACCTCTACGCACTGCTATTTTAAATTAGCAATCTTATCTACCGAAAATAATGAACCCTTTGTTTTATTTTTAAATAGACGTTTTTGTGTGCATTTATATTTTATACGGCATAGATTCATCAATTAAACATATAAATGTAACTAATTATTAACTATATTTATTTAATAAATGCAATATAATAGCCACATAAATTAACAGGAATAAATAAACAAGGAATTGACATGAGAAAAAATAATCACAAACATACATATGAACATAACTTAACTGGGAAAGAGAGTGAAGCTGAGAGCAGTAACATTATTAACTTTGATAGTGGGGATTATGTTCTAACCTTTGCTGATGAATTTAATGAAAGTACTTTTAGCGCTTGGACAGGTTATGGTAGCAATGGTCGTTGGGCTACTTCAATTCGCCCAACAGAGGATGATAGTCGCACTATCTCCTCTAATAATGAGCTACAGTATTACGTTGATCCCGATATGGATGAATTTGAAAATCCATTTTCATTAAATGACGGCGCTTTAAGCATTAATGCCTCACGTCTTGACGTAAATCAGAGCGCTTTAGCTGATGAGCTTGCTTATTCTTCAGGCAATATCAGCACTCAACAATCTTTTAAATTTGAAGGCGGTTATGTTGAAATACGAGCTAAAGTTCCTGGTGAAACTGGCATGTGGTCCGCTCTTTGGCTACAGACAGAAGTTGAAGGTAGCACTCCTAAAGAAATCGACATATTAGAGGTATTAGGTTCTGACCCAACAATGGCTTTTCAAGATAGTCATGGCAATGATACTGATGTGAGCTATACAACAGATATTGATACTAGTGATGATTTCCATACATATGCAGTGCTATGGGAAGAGGATACGATTACTTGGCTTATTGACGGTAATGTCGTAAGAAGTGAAGAAAACTTTGTCCATGAAGAAATGTTTCTAACGATTAATCTTGCTATCGGCGGTTGGGCACAAGACCCTAACTTAAGTACTGATTTTAATCAGGGTTTAGAAGTCGATTATGTGCGCATCTATCAACCTGTAGAAGATGTAACAGAGGATCAACATTTACAGGTTGGTGAAAATTACCAATCTTTCGATGCTTTCATTGGTACAACTGATAGTGACGTCATGTTGGGGTCTCGGTGGGCAGACGATATGACAGGTTCGATAGGCGATGACGTGATTTCCAGCCGTGCAGGTGATGACCACCTTAATGCGGATGCTGGTAATGATACTGTCTATGGGGGTGCAGGAAATGACATAATTGAGGGTGGTGATGGTCAAGACTCTTTATATGGCGGAACAGGTAATGACACCTTACAGGGCAATAGTGAAAATGATTTCATCTATGGTGAACAGGGGAATGATCTACTAGAAGGTGGAACTGGGGTTGATCATCTATATGGTGGTTCTGGAAATGACCAACTCCAAGGAGGTTCTGGAAATGATAAATTATTTGGCAATAGCGGGAATGACATTATATTCGGTAATGATGGTGTTGATGTCATGGCCGGCGGAGATGGAGCCGATTTAATTGACAGTGGAGCTGGCAATGACCACATGTGGGGAGGAAACTTTAATGCGGATGGAAAAATTGATGTGTTCTCTTTTTCACAGAACTGCGGGGCTGATACTATTTATGATTTCGAAAACACGATAGATTTGATAAATTTAACGTCTTTTTCTAGCGAATATGATCAAGTGCAAGACTCTATTAGCTCTATTGACGGTGGAATTTTCATAGATTTAAATCATCTAGGTGGTTTAGACGGTGATAGTATAACGCTTTATGGCTTAAGTCTTGAGCAGGTAAATCAAGACATGTTTATTATCTAAACTGGAGAAATTTAGACCAAATCTGACAGTTGATTACTAAAAAACAGGTAACTGTCAGATTAAGTCTGAACTTCTATAGTTAATGACACACACGAAATGTTAACTAAATTTGTTTGCTGATTCTTCAGTTTCGGCTATATTAACTTTTCACTCAGCTTATTTTATTTATCATACCCTCCTCTTTGAGTAACTAGATCACTGCTGCTAAATATTTACTGTTTAAAATTTCTCTACATATCTTATGAAATTCATTTCTACTTTCAAAAATCTCATTACTCGAAAAAATTTTAATCTTGCTTTATTCGTTATAACCCTAGTCCTGTTGGGCAGTCTATTGCCAGAAGAATTATCAATTCAAAGGTGGATCGCGGCTTTCTTCGCAGCCAATGCTTTGGTAAGCATGGCTTTTACTTTTGTTCTTGCAACACGCCACCAAGCTCTGGAGTCTATTTTTGGGGGGCTTGACCAGATGTATGTCATCCATCGCTGGTCTGGTATTTGGTCAGTATTTTCCATATTAATGCACTGGTGGCTGGTGCCACAGTCAGACACTGAAAGTACTGGCTTTAATATTGCTGAGTTTGGCTCTGACACTGGTGAATGGGCTACTTGGCTATTGGTCTTTTTAATTGCTATTAGCTTTTTAAAGCTGCTGCCATATCATTGGTGGAAATGGACGCATAAACTGATGGGGGTGGTGTTTATCATCACAGTTCTGCATTTTGTGTTTGCCGTTAAGCCTTTTAGCATTTTCTCACCTGCTGGTATTGCAATGTCCATTACTTCTATTATTGGTATTGCTGCTTGGTGGTATTATCTGACGGGAAAGAATAAATCTAAACATTATCTCGCAAAAGTGAAAAACCTTACTCGTCATGACAATATCATAAGCTTTGATGCCAAGCCTTTGCAAGGCTATCCTCAATGGCAGGCGGGGCAATTTGCGTTTATCTCTATTCCTAACCATTCCGAAATTCCCAGCGAGCCACATCCCTACACTATTGCCAGCCATAACACACAGGGCATTCCACGGTTTGCTATTGCGGCGTTAGGCGATTACACCAAGTTATTGAACCAGCATTTACAGGAAGGCGATAAAGTTGAAATCAACATGCCTTACGGTAAGTTTCAGCTAAAACAGAATACAAAGCATCAGATTTGGATAGGTGCAGGTGTTGGCATCACCCCTTTTTTGGCATGGTTGCAACAGCTGACTCAAAAGCCAGCAAGCGAGCTTAACGCAACTCTGTATTATTTAGTACGAGATTCGCAAAGTGCAGTTTTTGCAGAAGAGTTAGCGCTGCTTTGCAGTCAGCTACCGAAGATTAATCTACAGGTAATCTACTCAAGTCAACAACGACTGACAGCAGAGAAAATCAAAGAAGATATATCTGATTTAAGTAATACAGAGCTGTATTTTTGCGGCTCAGCTAAGGTTCGTGGGTCTATGCAAGTTGGGTTAGAGTCACTAGGAATGCCCAAGAATAGCATTCACTATGAGTTATTTGATTTCAGGAATGCTTTTTTGTGATTCTACAGTTTTTCTTGCAGCATATTGCTATATACGGTAATGATAAGAAATAAAGACACCATGCATTTTCAACGTAAGATAAAAACTAAAATGCTGCATTTTGATAATGCAATCAGTGAATGAATAATTAGTCTTCGCTAGCTTTCTGTAACGCCTGTAACCCTTGTATCTCATCAGAAAATGTCTCTAATGCGATTATGCCTTTCGGTGAGAGGCCATAGCAACCCCGTGACACTCTCATAAACCACCCGTAGACATCGCGCTGGAATATACCACTAGCGCGATCAACCTTAGTGTCGGCCTTAATGTCTTTAAGACTAGCGTTTTGATGCTCTGCTACATAGGCAAGACAACGCAGGACATCTTGTCTATAGGCTGTGATAATGGGTTTTCTAGTAGAGCCACCTATGTTTGGGTCACCTGCACGATGAGCAAATTCTTTGAGCAACATATGACTGCGTTTGACAGATTTACGCGGTTTGTATGACTCTGGATCGCAATGTACTTCTACAAAGCCTTGCGCCCCTCTGGTGGTCTCTACAGTCAACAGGCCTAAACCTAAGCGCCGACAGAGCTTAATTAAACTTCGGTAATTTTTCTTCCAAAACTTAGCGGGATTCTCCCGCGAGGGTGCCGCCACGGCTAAGTAGACTTGATCGCTAATGGCAAAACGATCTACCCCCTGTAGCAGTAATGGCAGGGTAAAGCTTTTTTTCAACTCGACGATGACTGGCGATTCGTCGTTGCGCACAGCAACAACATCACAACTTTTTATCTCACTTTTTACCTCATAGCCTTGATCTTCTAAAAAACGCTTTATCGGCAAATATAGGTCTGTCTCTAACATGCTCTGACTTGTGATTTTTCTGTTATATATTCAGTCTACATCACTCCTATTAATAAATGCCACTATAACTCTGCCTATGTTTTTGCTCTAGACTTTCCAGTAGACAAAGAGGCTCCATAGCAAACCACTGAGTAAACCACCCCAAACGGGCAACCCGAATAGACCTATCCAACCAAGGCAGAGCAATATACTGCCGAGTATTGAGATAAATAATCGATCGCCCCTAGTGGTTCTAAGCCTAAGGATACCGTCTCGCTCTGCACCACCGGGAGAGCGCCTTTCCACAAGCCCTGTAATAACTATGCAGCTGAATATGAAGATAAAAAAACCTGCTGTTGGCCAAGTCCACGCCATCCATGACAACATTTACACTCTCCCTAAGGCAAAGCCCTTTGCTATGTAGTTTCTAACGAAGTAGATAACGAATGCCCCAGGGATAATGGTTAAGCAACCTGCTGCTGCCAACAGACCCAGCTCATAACCTGAGCTAGATGCAGTTTTGGTCATTATCGCGGCGATAGGTTTGGCATCTACTGCTGTCAACGTCTTAGCAAGCAGCAGCTCTACCCATGAGAACATAAAACAGAAAAACGCCGCAACGCCAATTCCGGCTTTAATATTGGGCAGAAATATCTTAAAAAAGAATTTGGGGAATGAGTAGCCATCAACATAGGCTGTTTCATCTAGCTCTTTGGGGACACCAGACATAAAACCTTCTAATATCCAGACAGACAGCGGGATATTAAATAGGCAATGTGCTAACGCTACAGCCAAATGGGTATCAAAAAGTCCCACCGCAGAGTAGAGCTGGAAGAATGGCAGTGCAAAAACCGCTGGCGGTGCCATTCTATTGGTTAACAACCAGAAGAATAGATGCTTATCACCAGTAAAGCGAAATCGTGAGAAAGCATAAGCCGCTGGTAAAGCCACACTCAACGAGATAACGGTATTAATCGAGACATAGAGAATAGAGTTAATATATCCCCAATACCATGTGGGATCAGTAAATATCACACGATAATTTTCCAATGTCCAGACTTGAGGGAATAGCGAAAAGCCACCCAAAATTTCATTGGTGGTTTTAAAGCTCATTGAGACTAGCCAATAAATAGGCAACATCAATAAAAAGATATAAAGCGCGGGAACGTATTTTGTTATTTTCATGGGGTTACTCCGGATCATCTTTGGTCATCAGGGTGTAAAACACCCAGGAAACTAATAGCGTGATTGAGAAATAGATCAATGACATTGCCGCCGCTGGCCCCAGATCAAACTGCCCCAAAGCAACCTTAACCAAGTCTATTGATAATAGCGTAGTAGAGTTACCTGGACCGCCGCCAGTCAACACAAACGGTTCGGTATAGATCATAAATGAGTCCATAAATCGCAGTAAAATAGCGATGGTCAATACCTGTTTGAGTTTAGGTAGTTGGATATAGCGAAATACCGCCCAACGCTTGGCACCATCAATTTTAGCAGCCTGATAGTAGGCATCAGGGATAGAGGTTAGCCCTGCATAAGCAAGTAACACCACTAGCGAAGTCCAATGCCAAACATCCATCAGTACCATGGTCGCCCATGCCGCTATCGGGCTGCGAGTCATGTTGTAGTCAATACCGATCGCGTTTAGCGAATAGCCCATTAGACCAATGTCTGGTAGGGTGAATATGTTCCACATGGCACCGACAACATTCCACGGAATTAATAACGGCAACGCCATTAACACCAGACATACCGGTACCCAAAACCCTTTCTTGGGCATACACAATGCAATCGCTACGCCTAGAGGGATTTCGATCACTAAGATTATTCCCGTAAACATCAACTGCCGACCTAAGGCAGCATGAAAACGCTCAGAATGCAGAATATCAACAAACCAACCCAAGCCATGCCAGAAAAACTGATTATTACCGAAGGTTTCTTGCACTGAATAGTTAACAACAGTCATCAGTGGCACTAAGGCGTTAAATGCCACCAGTAGTACGACTGGCGCGACTAAAAACCAAGCTTTTTGATTCTGTTTTTTCATCGTGTTACCGCCTCTGAATTGTCATTATTGTCATCGTCTTGGGTTGCCAGCCAATTATTGGCATAGACTCGTGTCTTGGTTGGCTCAAAGTGCAAGAAAATGCTATCCGCTGGTATCACCTCATCTTGCTGAATAATCACATTCACTTTGTGGGCATCCTCGCCAACAGCAGTTTGGATAATTTTTTGCTGACCGACATCAACCACCTTATTAATTCGTGCTGGTATTCCATCAGTCTTACTCAAAGAGACAAACTCTGGACGAATGCCTATTTCAGTTTTTTTATCGCCAATCCCTTGTTCAAGTGGGCCAGAAAGAAGTATCTGCTGTTTATTAAAAAAAGCTTTACCGTCATTGACCTCACAAGGCAGTAGATTCATGCCTGGCGAACCAATGAAGTGACCAACGAAAGTATGTTTGGGTCTCTCAAATAGCTCTATCGGAGTGCCAATTTGCACTATCTCTCCACCCTGCATCACGACGACCTGATCGGCAAAAGTTAAGGCCTCTGTCTGGTCATGAGTCACATAGATCATGGTGGCTTTAACGCGCTGATGCAGCTCTTTGAGCTTGGAGCGCAGTTTCCATTTTAAGTGTGGATCTATCACTGTCAGCGGCTCATCGAACATAATGACATTGACGTCATCTCTCACCAGCCCTCGCCCCATTGAGATTTTCTGTTTATTGTCAGCACTCAGCCCAGCAGCTTTGCGATTAAGCTGATCTTCTAACTCCAGCATTGCTGCAATCTCTGTAACGCGCTGATCAATATGCGCTTGACTCGTCCCTCTATTTTTCAACGGAAATGCGAGATTATCATAGACCGTCATGGTGTCGTAGATCACCGGAAACTGGAAGACTTGTGCGATATTACGCTGGTCTGGCGTTTTAGTGGTGACATCATTGCCGTCAAATAATATTTGGCCTTCGCTAGGTTTGAGCAACCCAGAGATAATATTCAGCAAAGTCGATTTACCACAGCCTGATGGCCCCAACAGCGCATAGGCTCCACCGTCTTTCCAATCTAAATTAATGTGTTTAAGCGCATAATCATCATCGGTTTTAGGCTGACTGAGATAACTGTGTCGTAAGTCCTGTAGGGTTATCTTAGCCATGATTCACCTCGCTATCTGCTAGCACCTCTGACCCATCACTGGCATTAGCCATAATCGCCAAACCCTCCCGATCAAAATATTGACACCGTTCAACGTCCATATAAAAAATGTGAGACTCATTCAATCTATATAAATGAGTACCCGTAGCATTCGAAACCCATGTCAATTCTTGGCCATTAGCTAAGTTGTCCGCTAATAACTCTTGATCTCGCTCTATCACAAAGTGCGCGACACTTTGCGAGCCACTTAATTCGGTAATTTTGATCGTCCCAGTTATTTCTTGTTGACGGTCGTGTTGACGAATTGGGGTAATAAAGTGAGGATGTATTGCCACTGCATACTCCCCATCTGGGTGATTTTTTAGCACATCAGGTATTGGCCAATGAATATCGCCCGTTAAGTTGATTTGATCACCCACTTTGCTCACCGAGGCCACATTAATCGGAGGATCTGAGAAAACCTGCGCTGTCGATAGGCTATTAGGATGATGATATACTGAAGTAGTATCCCCAAATTGAGTCACAGAGCCTTCAAAGATAGTGGCTGTTTTACCGCCCAGCAATAATGCCTCTGATGGCTCAGAAGTTGCATAAACCACGATTGTACCGCGATCTGAAAACAGGGATGGCAGTTGATCTCTCAACTCCTCTCTTAGCTTGTAGTCCAAGTTTGCTAACGGTTCATCTAGCAAAATAATATCGCTATCTTTTACAATAGCTCTTGCCAGAGCCGTCCGTTGCTGTTGCCCACCTGATAATTCATGGGGATGCCGATGCAACATTGGTTCAAGCTGTAATATCTCTGCTGCTTCTTGTACTTTTTTGGCAATCTCAGACTTTGATAATTTCGCAACCTTTAGCGGCGAGGCTATATTGTCATACACCGTCATATTCGGATAATTAATAAAAAACTGATGTACCAAACTCACGTTTCGCTTTTGCGGCGACAGCTTGGTTACCTCTTTACCATTCAGCCAAATCTCTCCGGCTGTTGGAGTATCTAACCCCGCCATCAGTTTAATCAGGCTAGATTTACCGGCGTTGGTTGCCCCCAAAAGCACATTAAACTCACCAGACTCCATTATCAAGTTAGTCGGTCGAATATATGTTTCAGCCCCTACTACCTTGCTAATATTTTTCAATTCAATTGTCATATTTTTTCCAAACGATGCAAATCATGCCATAAAGTAAGATGCCTTCATAAAGAAGGCATCTGTCATAAGCAACTAATTTTTAAGGCGTACTAAACGCTAGCAAATAAATTAGTTAGCGGCGGCCCAGCGTTTCACCATATCATCATAATTAATGGTCTCGCCCTGTGGCTTCTCATTCTCTAATTTAGCTTTCGCACCGCCTTTTCCTAGCCATTCACTGGCATCTTTTGGCTCATTAAGTCTTGGACCACAGCCACCATAAATATTGGCAGCTTCATCAGCAGCCTGCATTCTACGCATGGTAATGTCCATTTCCTCAGCCAGTCTGTCCATAGCTTCCTGTGGAGTGAAGGCTCCTGAGTTCACATCTCCAATCTGCTGCCACCATATCTGTGCTAGCTTTGGATAATCCGGCACATTGACCCCAGTTGGTGACCAACGAACGCGATCTGGTGAGCGATAAAACTCAACCAATCCCCCTAACTTTGGTGCACGATCGGTAAAACTCTGGTGATTAACCGTACTATCTCGAATGAATGTCAGCCCCACATGAGACTTCTTCACATCAACTGTTTTAGAAACCACGAACTGAGCATATAACCAAGCGGCCTTAGCACGCTCTGTAGGTGTTGATTTCAAAATAGTCCAAGAACCAGCATCTTGATAACCCAACTTTTGACCCTCTTCCCAATAAGGACCATGCGGGCTAGGTGCCATGCGCCATAGCGGTGTGCCATTATCATCTACCGTATTATTGCCATCGCTCTTCGGTGCCACCATATCTGCGGTAAATGCGGTGTACCAGAAGATTTGCTGTGCAACATTACCTTGACTAAGCGCAGGTAAGGACTGATAAAAATCATAACTTGCGGCAGCTGGTGGTGCATAGTTTCTTAACCATTCATCCCACTTCCGTATCGCATAAACCGCTGCTGGGCCGTTCGTTGCGCCACCACGAGTTATACTCGCTCCTACAGGATTACAACTGCCTTGCTCCATGCGAATGCCCCACTCATCGATAGGAACACCATTAGGCAAGCCCTTAGAGCCAGCCCCAGCCATAGATAACCAAGCATCTGTCATCCGCCAACCTAAATCTGGCGCACGCTTACCATAATCCATATGACCAAAAATAGGTACGCCATCAATCTCTTTAACATCTTTACTAAAGAACTCAGCAATATCCTCATAAGCTGACCAATTGACCGGTACGCCCAGCTCATAACCATATTTCTCTTTAAAAGCAGATTTGATATCTTCACGATCAAACCAGTCTTTGCGGAACCAATACAAGTTAGCAAACTGCTGATCCGGCAGCTGATAAAGTTTACCGTCCGCACCAGTGGTAAATGAAATTCCCATGAAATCATCTAAATCAAGATTCGGATTAGTGACATCTTTACCCTCTGTCTCCATCCAATCAGACAGATTAACGGCTAACTGTAATCGCGAGTGCGTGCCGATTAAATCACTGTCATTGATATAAGCGTCGTATAAATTACGACCAGTCTGCATCTGTGTCTGCACCGCTTGAACCACCTCACCTTCGCCCAAAAGCTGGTGATTCACTTTAATACCGGTAATCTCTTCAAACGCTTTAGCCAACGTAGCCGACTCATAGCTATGAGTCGGAATAGTCTCAGAGAGCACATTAATTTCCATACCTGACATCGGCTTAGCTGCATCAACAAACCACTGCATCTCCGCCTGCTGCTGCTCTTTGCTAAGACTGGAGGGCTGAAACTCCTCATCAATCCATTTCTTCGCTGCTGCCATATCGGCAATAGCCGCTGGTAACGCACTGGCAAATGCCAACGCAGTCACAACGGACAGCAAGCGTTTTTGTAAAATTTTTGTCTTCATTTCCATCTCCTCTTTCGTTTTAATGCTCATTTTTAAATGTTCCTGTCGAAAGTACAGTACGATACTAAACTCTCTAGCAAGAAATTTATAATAGATATCACCTTATTGATTTTCAAACAAACACAAACGAAAGTCAAACGAAAATTTCATCTACCGTTTATGTTTGGATTATTTCCAATAACAATCACTCCGCATTACCTTCATTCAACTCTGTGGTGCCATCCCTGTCTCTGCTTCTTTCAAGATCGCTGCTGTCTGATTTTCGTTCTTGCGTTCGCTCATTGCAAAACTCCTTTTGAGTATGTTAAGAAATTCTACGAGTGATGTGTGTTATTTTAGGGGTGTAGTGGCATACTAAATTTGGCCAGTTAATTAGAGGTGATAAACTCACCCT
>CAKMZF010000034.1 GCA_929200405.1 uncultured Gammaproteobacteria bacterium
ATAATTTTTTGCAACCTACCTGGTAAAGAGGCTTGCTGCACCCCTGCATTGATACTGCCCTCTGAACAGGTAAAGCCGACGTTTTTCAAAACATTGATTGCAGTCAATGCACAGCCCAAGTTATTCCGCTGATAACTTCCTCGCAATCTAGGTTGTGCCAGTTCAGCGATACTATTTTGATCGTTATTTACATCGACATAACGTAGATATCGGTCGTCAGCATTTGAAATAATTTTAAAATCTCTATTGATTAGACTCAACTTAGCCTTGATAGCAGTGGAATAATCTACCAGTTTCTGCGGCGGATTGCTGTCACCACAGATTGCTAAGCGATTTGGTCTATAAATATGAGCTTTTTCCCAAGCAATGATTTCACGATCATCGCCCAACCAATCTATGTGATCAATGCCCACGTTAGTAACGATACTAATAATCGGATCAACAATATTTACCACATCCAACCGACCACCCAAGCCAACTTCTAATATCGCAATATCTACCTTGTTATCAACAAAGCTTTGCAAAGCCGCGATGGTGCTAAATTCAAAATAACTTAAAGTGGATTGTTGGCAGGCGACTAGGGTTTTGACAAAGCTATCGATGATCATGTCATCATCTGCATTTTTACCATTTACCCTAACTCGCTCGTGATAATTTAGAAGGTGTGGCGAACGGTAAACCCCAGTTTTGTAACCAGCTTGTTGTAAAATGGCCTCTAGAAAGGCAGTGACCGAGCCTTTACCGTTAGTACCTCCAACGATAATAGTTGGAATAGCAGCAGTGGAAAAATCCATACGCTGAAACACAGTTCCAGAACGATCTAATCCTAAATCAATACCAACGGGGTGCCAAACAGCCATCCAATCTAACCAAGTTGCTAAATTATCAGACTTGGTTGGCAAATCAGCATGCCTATTCACATCATTCATAGCATTCGCCTTGTTTGCATGGTTAGCTGGCTAATATAGCTAAGGTAGTAAATATGATTAAGCGTCTATGGCTGTTTGATGTAAATTGGGATCTCTATGAAGCATCATCGCCAACAACGCATAGAGTCGCACTCGCATTTGACGCCTATCGACAATCATATCAACAGCACCTTTTTCTAATAAAAACTCGGAACGCTGAAAGCCCTCTGGTAAGGTTTCTCTTACCGTCTGTTCAATTACTCTAGGACCTGCAAAGCCAATCAACGCTTTGGGCTCCGCAACGATAACATCGCCCAGCATTGCCAGACTCGCAGAAACACCACCTGTTGTTGGATGAGTAAGCACGGAAATATAGGGAATGCCAGCATCGCTTAGCTTGGCAAGTACAGATGAGGTTTTTGCCATCTGCATAAGTGACACAATCGCTTCCTGCATTCTGGCACCACCACTGGCCGAGAAGCAGACTAATGGCGCCCTTTCTTTATAAGCCACTTCTGCAGCTCTAAAAAACCTTTCCCCAACAACTGAGCCCATAGAACCAGCCATATACTTAAACTCAAAAGCACAGACCACAACAGGTAGGTCTTTAATCTTACCTTTATAAGCAATTAAAGCATCTGTTTCACCGGTACTCTTCTGAGCCACAGTAATTCGATCTTTATATTTCTTGGTATCTCTAAACTTTAAAAAATCTATGGGCTGGACTTCTTGACCTATTTCCTCAAGACCTTCTTTCTCTAAAAGCTTTGTCAGTCTTGATCTGGCACTAATATAAGCGTGATGATCACACTTTGGGCATACATTTTGATTTCTTTCAAACTCTGCGGTATACAGCATAGAACCACAGTTATCGCATTTCTGCCAAACCCCTTCTGGTACGCCGCGTTTATTTTCTTTTTGACCACTTGCACGGCTTGGTATGATTTTATTTAACCAGCTCATAACGTCTCCTACAGATTTTGGTATACAGTATAATTTGCATGCCTGAATCTATTCAAAATACTTGAATAGTCAATATTTTAGCTTTTCGCTATCTACTAAAGCCACAGACTAAGCATCTATAGCTTCACGCATCGAGCCCAACAACTTGCTAGCATTGACTATCGCTGCATCCGCCTCGTTAGACTCAAAAAACTTCACTAAAGCACTGCCAACCACAACAGCATCTGCAACTTCAGCAACATCTCTAGCGGATGGACCATCATTAATTCCAAACCCAACTGCTACTGGTAAATCGCCATGTTGCTTGATGGCGCTCAGCTTTGACGCGACATCTGATACATCCAACTTATTTGCCGCACCAGTAATACCCTTAAATGACACATAATACAAATAACCCTGCCCTAACGACATGGCTTTCTCAATGCGCTGCTCAGTGGAAGTTGGCGCTAATAAGATGATAGGGTCAATCGCAGCAGCTTTTAATTCAGGCATTAAGTCCTGTGATTCATCAATCGGCAAATCGACGATTAACACGCCATCCACACCAGCCTTTTTGGCATTATCGGCAAAATTTTGATAACCCATAGCCTCCACCGGATTTAAATAACCCATCAGTACCACTGCTGTGGCTTGGTCGTCAGCACGGAAAGTAGTAACAGCATCTAGCACTTTGGATAAAGTTGCACCATTGGCTAAAGCGCGCTCCGAAGCATGCTGAATCACTGGACCATCCGCCATAGGATCAGAGTATGGCACTCCCAACTCAATGATATCAGCACCAGCAGTCACCAATGCATGCATTGCTTTAACTGTGGTTGCCATATCCGGATCACCAGCTGTGATAAAAGGAATTAAAGCTGCTTTGCTTTGCTTTTTTCTTTGTTCTAGAATGGTTGAAATTCGGCTCATATATTCTCCTAATGCATTTCTAGCGGGTTATAGTGAAATGCCTTCAATGGCCGCAACGGTATTAATATCTTTATCTCCACGGCCAGATAAATTTACTACGACATAATTATCACTGTTAAGCGTCTTGGCTAATTTAGTACCTTGTGCTATTGCATGCGCCGACTCTAACGCAGGAATTATGCCTTCAATTTTGGTTAGCTGATGGAAACCTTCCATGGCTTCTTTATCATTTATAGCGACATACTCTGCTCGATTAGTCTCTTTTAACCACGCATGTTCTGGCCCTACGCCGGGATAATCAAGCCCCGCAGAGATAGAATGAGTTTCAATAACCTGGCCATCATCAGTTTGCATGAGATAGGTTCTGTTACCGTGCAGCACGCCAACTGTACCATCATTTAAAGGCGCTGCATGCCGTCCAGTACTAATACCATCACCACCTGCCTCAACGCCAATTAATCGCACATTTTTATCATTCAAAAAGGCGTGAAATGCGCCAATCGCATTAGAGCCACCGCCGACGCAAGCCACTACCGCATCTGGCAGACAATTATATTGCTCTTGCATCTGCTGCTTTAGTTCTTGTCCAACGACGGCATTAAAGTCCCTGACCATTTCTGGGTATGGATGTGGGCCAGCCACAGTACCAATGATATAAAAAGTATCATCAACATTGGTTACCCAATCTCGCAGTGCCTCATTCAAAGCATCTTTGAGAGTTTTAGAGCCAGAGTCCACTGGCACAACTGTTGCGCCTAAAAGCTTCATGCGGTAAACATTCGGCGACTGTCTAGCAACATCCTCTGAACCCATATACACAATGCACTCTAGCCCTAGGCGTGCAGCAATAGTTGCGGTGGCAACGCCATGTTGACCAGCACCGGTTTCGGCGATAATTCGCTTCTTGCCCATTCGCTTAGCCAACAGTGCCTGACCGATGGTATTGTTAATCTTATGCGCACCAGTATGATTTAAATCTTCTCGTTTGAGTAAAATTTTAGCACCGCCAACATGCTGGGTAAGCCTCTCTGCAAAGTATAATGGCGAAGGTCTTCCCACATAGTGCTTACGATCGGCTTCCAATTCAGCGATAAAAGTTGGGTCATTCTTATAATGCTCATACGCCTCTGTTAGCTCCTCAATTGGCGCCATCAAGGTTTCCGCAACATAGCGGCCGCCAAATTGCCCAAAATGCCCTTTCACATCGGGAAATTGGTAATAATCGTAATTGTGTTTGTTATCCATGAAGTCCTACATACGCGGAGTGCGTTAATTATTATCTTAAAGTTAATGTTGTTTTTAGTGCTGTACTTTTTCAGCATCAGACTTAGTCAGTTCCGCAAAAAGCGCCTTTATTTTAGCACGCGATTTAATACCAGGTGAGTCTTCAACCCCACTGCTCAAATCAATAGCATAGGGTTGAATCTTCTCTAAAGCTAGGGCGATATTATCAGGGCGTAGCCCCCCTGCCAATATGATTTTTGATATATCGTCAGAACTCAAGGATTTTGCTAACAACTCCCAATCTGCCTGCTCACCTGAGCCGCCTAATTTCCCCGCTGCATGGCCATCTAATAGCAGGCTTGATGCATTGGAAAATTCTACAAAATTTTGCGATATTTTTTTGCCTGAAAGGCCGCCTACAGGTACTGCTTTGATATATTTAATCTGGGTTTTATTGGCAATATCATCACAAAAACTGACAGTTTCTGCTCCATGAAACTGCCAATAATCGATGTCTACAGCATTATGTATCTGCATTATCTCATCAACTTCTGGATCCATCACCAGCGCCACAACAGACACAAAGCTTGGTAATTTCTGGATAATTTCTTGCGCAGACTTCGGAGAGAGATAACGTTTGCTTTTTTTAACAAAAACAAATCCCAAAGCATCTGCACCACAAGCAATGGCAGTTAAGGCGTCTTCTAATCGAGTGATACCACATATTTTAACTCTTGTTCTCAACAAAATTTATATCCTCTTAAATCTCTGCGAGTTGCTGTAAATAATTACGCGGCTTTTCTGGTAACTCAAAATGCTGTGGATAAAACACATGATCCAAATAGAGACCATCAGCTTTAGATTTAGTGCCAGCCACGGTTCTATCTCTAGCTTCTAAAACCTGGTATAACCAACCGACATTCCGCTGTTTAGCGCCAACCAAGATCAGAGAACCGACGATATTTCTAACCATATTATGCAAAAATGCATTAGCAACAACTTCAACGACAAGATATTCCCCTTTTCTGATCACTGAAATACGCTCAATGGTTCGCATCGGAGAAACAGCCTGACATTCGGACGCTCTAAAGCTACTAAAGTCATGCTTACCAACAAGCACCTGCGCCTCTGCATTCATAAGCGTAGCATCTAATGGACGATATTCCCATGTCATACGCGGATGTATTGCCGACTCATAGCGAAAGTTATAGATATAATAGCGATATCGCCTAGCAGTAGCACTATAGCGAGCATGAAAATCATCGGGAACTATCTTAGCCCAGACAATAGCAATGTCATCTGGCAAAAAGCTGTTAGTACCACGAATCCAACCCTTTTCTGTGCGATCTGCAGGTGCATAAAAATGTATCACCTGACCACTGGCATTCACACCAGTATCAGTTCGTCCAGCACAGACGATTTCTATTTTCCTATTAGCAACTTTGCTAAGCGCTGTCTCAATGCACCCCTGAACAGAAGGTTGATCTGGTTGTGACTGCCAACCGCAATAATTTTGCCCTAAATACTCGACACCGGCAGCGACTTTAATCAATGATTTGTTGCTTTCTGCATTCATAAATACGCTTCAATCACTAGTTACATCAGTTAAATCGCTAGGGGGAATAATTGAAAAATGCAATAAAAAAGACCTCTATAAAGAGGCCTTCTGAATACACTGCAATATATTACTGCGCTTGTGAAATCATGTAATTTACAGCAGCCTCTAAACCAGCATCATCTAATAAGCTGGTAGGTACACCACCACGAGGAGGCATGCCATTTAGACCATTAATGGCATTCTCAAGTAATGTCTCTCTGCCCTTAACAAGTCTCTCTGCCCATGCTGCTTGATCACCTAACTTTGGCGCACCAGCCAAACCACCATCATGGCAGATAGCGCAGACTTTCTGATAACCAGCATTAGTCGCCTCAGTAGCACTTGAAGTAACAGTGTTTACTTCTATCTCTGCTGCTTCGGTAACTACTTCGCTTGCTTCTGTTGCTGTCTCTGTAACTATATCGCTAACTTTCACATTGGCCACTTGTCCTTCTACTACTTCGGTCACTTGAGTTTCCTCATTAGATTGAGAATCAGCAGCATCTTCTTCAGTCTGCTGTACTTCTGTCTCAACTGTGTCTGCATCAGATGGCTGTTCTTGTGCGGTAGCTTCAGTAGTATTGGTTTCTGGTGTTACTGCGGAATTAGTAATACCCGACTCTGATAGCATATAGGCAACAGCAGCAGTTACATCTTCATCACTTAGATCTGCGGCACCACCTTTTGCCATCATCGCTGTATCTGCAAGGCCATTAATGCCACTATTGACTAAGCCATCGTAGCCTCGCGCTTCCACTCTTGGGGCAAACTCATCGCTACCCGGTTTTGGCGCACCAGAAACACCTGTGTCATGGCAAACTGCACACCTAGCAGTGTAAACTTCTTGACCGCGAGCATGGTCAGCCTCTGCTGCTACGCTAGTTTCTGCGACTTCTTCTGTATCGTCATCACTTACAATAGTTTCTGTTACTGTATCATTTTTAATTTCTGCCTTTTGCTCAGAAGCTGCCGAGTCAGCACTAACAGAGTTAGTGTCGGCAGAGCTTTCTGAATCAGCTTCTTGTGCTTTTACTTCAGATTCTTCTGTGCTTTCCAAGGTAATTATTTCTGCAGGGGCAAAATCGGTAATACCTGCTGTGGTTAGCATATAAATCACTGCATTGGCAACTTCTTGGTCTTGTAGATTTATGGAGCCGCCTTTTGCTGCCATAGCAGTGTTTGGAACACCATTTATAGCGTGACTAAGTATTTGATCATAGCCTTTTTCCAGTCTTGGCTCCCAGTCTGCCTTCTCAGGCTTTGGAGCCCCACTGACACCAGCAGCATGACATGCAGCGCAAGATTGGCTATAGACATCTTCTCCACCACGAGGCGCAACAGCAACTTCTGTAGCAGAGCCTTCGCTAACCACAATCACCAGCTTAGGGTCAGCAGTCTCACCTGCACTCGCCAACATGGCTGTATCTTTTTTAGCTTGAATTTCGGCCATTTCTTTTTTACTAGAACCGCCGATTAAATTTGCTAACAATATAGAGGTAAGCAACAACCCCACCAAAGCAGCTACGACTATGTAGAGAATTCGCATGAAAGAACGGTCATCTAGATTCACTGTGTTACTCCAAAACTCAACTAATTTATTACTATATGATCAATGGCGAACGGCTTTGCTGCCACTGACTCCTAAAACTGACGCATATTACCACGAATTCTGGAAAATTACCTAGGATGCTAGGAGATGATTTCCGAAATTTGCATTTAGTTACTGATGATGAAATGGCTGCAAGGCTCTTTTAATATCCGCATACAGCAAAGACACCCAATATAGAGAAGTATGATTAACGATTGGCAGCACTCGCAAGTCATAGGGCGCAATAATCACACTAGCATTTGTCTCTTTAGTCCAGCCAACCAAATAAAACAGCTCTTCCACTGAAAAATCACCAATAGGAATACAGCCAATAGTTTTGTCACTACCATGAATAAATATCTCGCCACCAACATTTGTTCGCCCCTCGCGAAGCGCATGCTTTAAGTCAAATTGATTAGGGTAATCAATAAAAAGCGATAGATGGTAAGAGCTTTGTGGGTTAAGTGATGGAATGCGATATATCCCCTCGGGAATCTGCTTATCACCTTCGCGGAGTTTAGGCCCAAGCTTGCCGCTAAATCCAGTAAATGGATAGGTCTTTATGTGCTTCCATTGCAATGAAGTTTTGTTTCTTCCCCAGACTTCAAGCTGTTGGATATCTTTAATGCCAATAAGCTTGATTTCAGTCAAAGGAAATGTCAAACCTACTTGCTGCAAAAGTCCTTTAATTTCCGCACCCCGAGTTCTGTGTAGCTGATTAAGAACAGCTGCGACTTTTTGATTGTGCTTATATAACTTGTTTATCCGAATCGGAGAGTTAGGGTTACTTACATCAGGAACTGAGCTACAGCCTGAGAATAGCAATAAAAAAAAGATTAACAGTATCGGAAATACAATTCCTTTAGTTAATCTTAATACTTGAGAATTTTTTTTAGGCATCGCTAAAACACGCCACAGAAAAAATAGAAAACAACTATTTTATTGGAGATAGGAAAGTCAGCTATCTCGCGGCAACTACTTCATCAATCAAACCATACTCTTTAGCAGTCTCGGCATCCATGAAATTATCACGCTCAGTATCTAAAGCAACTTGCTCTATGCTTTGTCCTGAATGGTGCGACAAAATACCATTTAATGTTTCACGCATCTTTAAAATTTCTTGGGCATGAATAGCAATGTCAGTTGCTTGACCTTGAAAACCACCAAGAGGCTGATGAATCATAACACGAGAATTAGGTAGACAAGCACGCTTACCAGCTGCTCCGCCTGCTAATAGCAATGCACCCATGCTAGCTGCTTGACCAATACATAGAGTTGACACATTAGGTTTAATGAACTGCATTGTGTCGTAAATCGCCATACCAGCAGTAACCACACCACCCGGAGAATTAATATATAGAGAAATATCTTGATCCGGATTGTCTGCTTCTAAATAAAGCATTTGAGCAACAATAACATTGGCCATAATGTCTTCAATAGGGCCGACACAGAAAATAATACGCTCTTTTAATAAGCGAGAATAAATATCAAAAGCGCGCTCACCTCTAGATGATTGCTCTACCACCATCGGGACTAAGTTCAAGTTGGTCTCTGGCTGATGCATGATATATCCTTATCTGTGTCCGAACCCTAGGCTTTAATTTTAGCCTAAAGGATTTTGTTGTTGCTGCATGATTTCAGTAAATGGCTTATCTACTGTCTTCACTTTGGCTTGACCAAGCAGTGTGTCAACGACTTGCTCTTCTAGCACCAATGCTCGTAGGCTTGCATTTGCCTGCGAATCATTAGTGTAATGCTGCTTGACTTCTTCTGGGTCTTGGTAGCTTGCCGATAGTTCTTCCAAACGCTTTTCCAAACGCTCGTCTTCAACTGTCATCTCGCTCTTAGTTATATAGGCACCCATCAATAAACCAAGTCCAACTCTTTTCTTAGCGCGGTCAGCAAAGATAGTTGATAGTGTTTCGTGATGCTTTTGCATATCAGTGCCTTTGGGTGGCTCACCAATACCCATATCCTTAGCAAGAACTTCAACTTCTTGCTGTACTAACGCTTCTGGCACGTCAAATTCATTTGACTCTAACCATTTATCTAATACGGCTTGCTTGTTTTCGCTACGAACACGATCAGATAATTCACGATTCATATTATCAAGCAAATCAGTTTTGAATTTGTCTGCACTATCTACACCAAATTTTTCAGCAAACTCATCATTGATTTCAGGTAAAGTTGGTCGCTCTAACCCTTTACACTTAAGGGTAAATTGTGCAGTTTTGCCTTGTAAATTCTCTGCTTGATACTCATCTGGGAAAGTAACATCAATGACTTTCTCTTCTCCTGGGCTTAGACCAAGCAAACCATTATCAAAATCTGGAAGCATCTGACCGCCACCGACTTCAATAGTCATGTCTTCTCCAGTTCCACCTTCAAAGACCTCTCCATCAATTTTGCCCTCAAAATCGATAGTAATACGATCATCTGTTTGTGCAGGCTCGTCAGTCGCTGAATATTCTGCATGTTGCTTTTGTAAACGTGCAATCATTTCTTCGAGATTTTCATCACTCACTGAAGAGTTAACTTGCTCTACTTCTACGCCAGCTATGTCTTTTGGTTCAACATCTGGATAAACATCAAAAGAAGCTGTCATCTCTAACGGCTGATTGTCTTCCATTTTGACATCATCAATCATAGCTTGACCAGCAATTCTGAACTCGTTTTCAGCTGAAGCTTGCTTAAAAGCATCATCAAATGCGGTATTTAATATGCGTCCGTTGATGTCATCGATGTACATTTTACGAACTAATTTAACCGGTGCTTTGCCAGGACGAAAGCCCTGTAGTCTGACTTGTTTAGATAACTTTTGCGCTTCTGCGCTTCTTAAAGCTTCTACTTGGTCAGTTGGCATTACAGCTTTGATTTGACGCTTAAGGCCGTCAAGCTTTTCAAAGGATACTTGCATGAAATTTCTCAGAATAGATTATGGCTTCGTACTTAGCAGTGAACGAATTCCTGTGATGTTATATGTTAAATAAATGGTGCGAGAGGAGAGACTCGAACTCTCACGGGTCACCCCACTGGAACCTAAATCCAGCGCGTCTACCAATTCCGCCACACTCGCACAATACCCTTATATAAGGGGGCAGGATTATAACAAGAATGCATACCGAAGCAATATCATTCTGAAAAAAAACCTGCGCTAAAACTCACTATTTAACACTTTCCAACAAATCGGCAAATCCGATTGAATTTACCCAATGTAGTAATTGGGGTGGATGATGGGACTTGAACCCACGACGACCGGAATCACAATCCGGGGCTCTACCAACTGAGCTACACCCACCAAAAAAACAAATGGCGCGCCCGACAGGACTCGAACCTGTAACCTACGGCTTAGAAGGCCGTTGCTCTATCCAGTTGAGCTACGGGCGCATCAGCCCGTTTACCACAGTTTTGAATGGTCGGGACAGAGGGATTCGAACCCCCGACCCTCTGCTCCCAAAGCAGATGCGCTACCAGACTGCGCTATGTCCCGTCTCTTCAAAACACTTGTAAGGCTACTGCCTTGCAAGAGGCGCGTATAATATGACTATGACACCCTGACGTCAATCCCAAAATGTGATTTTTCTTACTCTATCGAACAGTTTTTTGCTATTTGAAATATCACTACTGCTCAAGTTATTGATTTATCAGTACTGCGCGAATCCAAAGGTCAGCAATATTTTTTATCTAACCCCAACGCCAGCAAAAATCACTGTTGGGAAAATTACTAGCTAACAAACGCCTTATAAGTATTGCAGCACCTGCAGTACTTGACTCTCAGGGGCCGCACCAGAGGCTTGTCCTGCCGGAGAAATTCGTTGTCTAATAGCGGTAGCCATTGGCTCCGGCGATGCTATATGAAAACTCATAGCATCATTGTCTGCTGTTTCTATTTGGTATAGCTCTATCATAGATTTCATGGCCGCCTTTGTTACCGCATAAGCTCCCCAATAGGCTTCTTTACGCTCCACCACCTCATCATGTACGTAAATGACTTTGCCAGAACCGCTGGCTTCCAGTAGTTGAGCAAACATTTGAACCAAGTGGAAATTGGCATTGAGATTAACCTGCATCATTGAGTACCAGCGCTCCGGATTAAAATTTCTTAGCGGCGTCAAACCTTGAAACTCCGTCGCATTTAAAATCAAGGCATCCAACTTTGAAAAAGTTTCTTTAACAGCATTAATAACCGTGTCAAAGTCATTAGCATCTGCTCCTGCTAAGTTCAGCGGTAGCATCGCTGGGGTTGGGCAACCTTGTTCTAGCATGAAATCATATTGCTGCTCTAGTTTCTTTATTGACTTATCTACCAAAATAACAGTTGCGCCCTCTGCTCCGCAAGCATTGGCTAGACTTTTCCCATAACCCTGCGCAGCACCAGTAATCAATATAATTTTTCCCTCTAATCTACTCATGCCACTGCCCCTGTTTGGTTTTTTACATAGCAGGCTAGATAATTTACATCCAAACCTTTATCTAGCCAGTAGCTTTGAGTCAATGGATTATAATGCATACCAATGGTATGGCTTAGCTTTAGGTCGACCCCGACTGCCGCATCATCAATTTCATCTGGCTTTAAAAATTTACGATAATCATGGGTGCCTTTAGGCAACATTTTTAAAATATATTCTGCCCCTATCACTGCAAATGCATACGCTTTAGCGGTTCTATTGATGGTAGAAAAGAACACATAGCCTCCAGGTTTAACCAGTGTTGCACAAGCCTCTATAACTGAGCTTGGATCAGGCACATGCTCCAACATCTCCAAACAAGTTACAATGTCATATTGTGCTGTTTGTTGTGCTGCTATTTCCTCTGCCGTTATCTGTTGATATTGAACAGAGCTTTCTATGGATTTGGCATGGATATTGGCAACGGCAATATTTGCCTCACCCGCATCAATACCAATTACCTCTGCTCCTTTGGCCGATAGGCTTTCGGCTAAAATACCACCACCACAACCGACATCGATAATTTTTTTACCTGCAATGCTGCCACCAGACTGTTGAATGATGTAATTAAGCCGCAAAGGGTTAATATCATGCAATGGCTTAAACTCACTGTCAGTGTCCCACCAACGCTCTGCAAGCGCTTCAAATTTGTGAACTTCAGACCAATCTACGTTTTGATTAGTTGTTTCTTGATTGTTTTGTGAAAAATTTTCGAAGGTTTGTTGTGATGTCATATTATTAGTGGTTATTATGTAGTAATCTTAATGCCTATAATAAACCAAAGTAATTAGACATTCATCGTTTACCCAATTTTTAGATGCAATAAGCTATAATGATTTTTACTTAATTTGTGGCAGAACTACCCAATGCCCTTGACAGTATTCCGGAGATTTTATGAACTTGACTCACACACTAAACCCTATAGCCACCCTCATACCAAAGCATGTAGCTGCACTTGCTGTGCAAACGCTTATCGTTTCCTCAGCTTTAATAATTAGTGGTTGTGTTTCAAATTTAGACTCCAAAACGACTACAGATAGCCCGTTAAAGTCCAATGTCAGTGGCATCTGTCATATCACGGATAATAGTCCGCCTATCCCAACAACCAAAGCTGACTGCTTTGCCAAACGCGGCCTGTTTGAGCAGACTGACAATCCACAAGCAGCTATTGCGGCGGCAGCGAAAAATCAAGCGTACAATCGCACGATTAACCCACCTGTTGTTATAGATAGAAATCCAACACCAACAGCTGCCTCAACTGCAGCGATGGCGCTTACTATGGAAGCAGATGCCATTGCCGCTAAGTTGGCCAAGCAAATGGAAACCGAAATCAAAGAAGATATTAAAATAGAATCTAACCCCGATGAGGGTTTCACCATTGAAACGGTAGAGGAAGAAGTAAAAGAAACACCAAAAGCCGTTGCGAAGAAGGTCGAAGAAGAAGTTAAGCCTGTGAAAGCGAAAACTCCAGTAAAAGAAGAGACAAAAGCACCAGTTAAAAAAGCAACGTCTAGTAGTTCAGACTCTGGTTCAGACCCAGAGGTAGATTGCTACCTCACTGGTGCTGATACACCATTTAGAATGGAAAAAAGTGTTTGCCTTGATGGTGGAGGCTCATTAGAAAAACCATAAATTGACAAATTACACTTAAGAGATTTTCTGAAGTTGTAGTAAGATAATTCACCGTAACATAAACTCCATATTGGTTGATATAGCCGCTGACTATATCAACCATTTTTTTGCTGAACTGGTCAAATTACAAAAGCAATTAACCTCCCTTGCTCGCTGCAAAATGTAAAATTATCTGATCCGCCTGCAGGCTCTCGCCTTCATTGACTTCAACGGTCGCTATGGTTCCCGCTTTTTCAGCACATAGCTGATTCTCCATTTTCATGGCTTCTATTATTGCGATTGCCTGACCCGCTTCTACTGTATCTCCTTCTGCAACCGAGAGCTTAATCAGTTTACCCGGCATTGGTGACATTAGCACCAAACTGGTATCTACTGGCACTCTGGCTGGCATTAGTGGATGCAAAGCGGCGGCTTTTGACGTCATTGGCAGTATCGTAATCGACTTTCCATTATGCGTTAATTGATAACGCGCTTGATCCATCTTAACTTGCCAAGTGCTGATATTGCCATCAATATCAGCTTGCAATAATCTCTGCCCTAACATCCAACGACTGGCAAGATAATGAGTCCTGCCATCCTCAAGCGTAAACTCAACTTCAGGATCACTAAATTTATCAATGCCAGCTTGTATCTGATAATAATTATTTTCAATACATACCACCCAATTTTGCTGCTGTGTACCCTGTTTATAAACAGCACCAGAATTCAACCCAGAAAGTTTCTCCTGCTCTTTTATCGCCATATAGACTGCGATCATAGCGGCATTGCGACAGTCTTGTTTTGGCATAGCTGCTGCCACAAATCCTTCTGGATACTGCTCAGTAATAAAATTAGTGGTGATATTTCCGCTTAAAAACTTGGGCTGCCCCAATAAATCTTGGAGAAATACCATATTGTGGCCAACGCCTCGAATCAGATATTGATCTATCGCCGAGCGCAGATGTTGTATCGCAATGGCTCTATTCTCTCCCCATGAAATTAACTTGGAAATCATGGGATCATAATACATGGATACTTCAGAGCCTTCGACAACCCCGCTATCAACCCTCACATGATCACTTTGCTGCGGCTCTATATAATGACTCAATATGCCAGTAGATGGCAGGAAACCACGCTCAGGCATTTCTGCATATATTCTAGCCTCTATGGACCAGCCGTTTATCGTTATCTCGCTTTGTTGGATATTCAACGCTTCATTATTGGCAATACGGATCATCCACTCCACCAGATCAACGCCGGTTATCATCTCAGTTACCGGATGCTCAACCTGCAATCGGGTATTCATCTCTAAAAAATAAAAATTTTGCTGACTGTCTACAATAAACTCTACTGTGCCAGCAGATTGATAGTCTACAGCATCTGCTAATTGGCAGGCCTGTTGCCCCATCGCCGCTCTGGTCTCAGGCGTTAAAAAAGGCGATGGTGCTTCTTCAATAACCTTCTGATGTCTTCGTTGAATAGAACACTCACGCTCATTCAAATAAACCGTATTGCCTTTGCCATCGGCTAGCACTTGTATTTCTATATGGCGTGGGTGCTCAATAAACTTTTCTATAAATATTCTGCCATCACCAAAACTGGATATAGCTTCGCTTCTAGCTCTTGCGAAACCCTCAATGCATTCAGATTCATCATAAGCAACCCGCATACCTTTCCCACCACCGCCAGCTGAGGCTTTTATCATTACTGGATAGCCAATATCTGCGGCTATCTCTGCGGCTTCGGTGGCATCCGCAATTTCTCCGGCATAACCAGGCACTGTATTAACTCCAGCCTCAGCGGCTAATTTTTTAGACGCAATCTTATCGCCCATGACTTCTATGGCATGGACATTAGGACCGATAAAATCAACACCTGCTTGTTGCAAGCGTCTGGCAAACTCGGCATTTTCAGATAAAAAACCATAGCCGGGATAAACCGCCTCAGCACCAGTCTGCTCTATGGCTGTCATTATCTTTTCAATAACCAAGTAACTCTCAGCAGAGGTATTTCCCCCTAAGCACACAAACTCATCTGCTAGCATCACATGCTTGGCACGGGTATCGGCATCAGAGCATAGCGCTACGGTTGCTATACCCATTTTCTGACAAGTGGCTATCGCACGACAGGCAATTTCACCGCGATTTGCTATCAGTATTTTGCTATACATTGCTAAACTCCTTTACTTATAGCGGCATATTGCCATGTTTCTTCCACGGATTTTCTAACTGCTTGGCTTCCAACAGCTTAAGCGCCTGACAAACACGGCGTCGTGTACCATGTGGCATTATCACATCATCTACAAAACCTCTAGAGGAGGCCACAAACGGATTTGCAAACTTTTGTCGATACTCCTCAGTTCTGTTCTCTATCAATTTTTCATCATTCATATCTTGTCTAAAGATAATCTCAACCGCTCCCTTTGGCCCCATGACCGCAATCTCAGCCGTTGGCCAAGCATAGTTAAAATCTCCCCGTAAATGTTTGGAGCTCATCACATCATAGGCACCACCATAAGCTTTTCGAGTAATAACTGTCACTTTAGGCACAGTCGCCTCAGCATAGGCAAAAAGCAATTTTGCACCATGCTTGATAATGCCACCGTACTCCTGCGAAGTCCCAGGCAAGAAGCCTGGCACGTCTACTAAAGTCAGCAATGGAATGTTAAACGCATCACAAAAGCGTACGAACCGCGCTGCTTTAATAGATGCCTGTATATCCAGACAGCCTGCTAAAACCATTGGCTGATTAGCCACCACTCCAACGGTTTTTCCTGCCATTCTGGCAAAACCAATAACAATATTTTTGGCATGATCTGACATTAGTTCAAAGAAATCTGCATCATCGACAATTTTTTCAATGACGTGTTTTATATCGTAAGGCAAATTAGGATTATCTGGCACTAACACATCTAAGGCCGGAATATCACGATCAACGGGGTCATTACAAACAACAGCATTATCATTAGTTCTATTATTGCTAGGCAGATAGCTAATAAACTTACGCAGTTGTATCAAAGCCTCGACATCATTCTCAAAAGCATGATCTGCCACACCAGATTTACTGGTATGAGTCGTAGCGCCACCTAACTCTTCTTGCGTCACTATCTCATGGGTCACAGTTTTAACCACATCTGGCCCTGTGACGAACATATAGCTGGTATCACAAACCATAAATATAAAGTCGGTAATAGCTGGTGAATAAACCGCGCCACCTGCACAAGGCCCCATAATCATAGAAATCTGCGGTACTACACCAGAGGCTAAAACATTGCGCTGAAACACCTCGGCATAGCCCGCTAATGAGTCTACGCCCTCTTGTATTCTGGCACCGCCGGAATCATTAATACCAATAACCGGTGCGCCCATTTTCATTGCCATATCTAGCAGCTTACAAATCTTCTGAGCATGCGTCTCAGAAAGTGAGCCACCAAAAACCGTAAAATCTTGACTATAAACAAACACGGTTTTGCCATACACGGTACCGTGACCGATGATTACCCCATCACCTGGAATATTTTGTTCATCCATGCCAAACTCAGTACAGCGATGAGATTTATACATATCAATCTCTTCAAAGCTACCATCATCGACAAACAGAGATATCCGCTCTCGTGCCGTTAGCTTGCCTTTGGCGTGCTGCTTATCTATGCGAGACTGACCTCCACCCAGATAAGCCTGCTCTCGTTTTTGTTGTAATTGTTTAATAATTTCTTGCATGCTTCCTCGTTATAAACCGATCGTAAAATTTTACAATCCTACTTTCTTTCTGATTACAGAATATATTCTGCCTTAGTTCTGCGCTGAGATTATCTATTAACAGTAAACTATTCGTAAGATGGACATTAGTCGTACTATGCTATCAACACCTGCACATCACAGATGTCTAAAGAGTGTAGCGCATCTGCAACACCGCGTTAAACGATTTAAGATAATTCTGACAACGACACTTGTCACATTACCCTATTTGAGTTACTTTTTAGCCACGTCATTACTACCGCGTCTACTGAAAGCTTGAGGACCAAAGACATGACCCACTATCCAATAAAAGCAGATACCATCACATTACAACAATATATTGAAGAGCATTTCCCACAACTAAACCAAGGCAAGCAAGCCTACTTCATTGAGGAAATAACCGCTGGCAAAGCCATACTGCGCCTAGAGCCAGACCAAAGACACATACGTCTTGGGAACACCATATCAGGGCCAACAATATTTACCCTAGCCGACTACTGCGCTTTTGTTGCAGTAATGAGTGCTATCGGCACAGTGGGGCTAACGGTCACCACCAATATGAATATTAACTTCATGCAAAAAGCAGAGATGGAAACCCTGTACTGCACAGCGAAGCTACTCAAACTAGGTAAGCGCTTAGCCGTGGTAGATATCGCCATTGAGCAGCCCGGTTTTAAGTCGTTAATTGCCCACGGTACTGCGACCTATTCCATTCCTCCTTCAAGCTAGAAAAATTTTCTTATATTTTAAATAAACCGATTTCCAGCACCATTTCAGACTATCGACTATTGAAAAAATGGGATAATACTAAATATCCACTTCAACTATCTAACCTCAAAAACAACCGGAAATCCTATGAAAATTGTAAAATGGATTGCCCTAATCCTTGCCGTTATGTTCATTGGTGCCTGCGCAATCAACAACAACATTGCTTCTCGAGCACCTGAAAGCGTCGCAAAGTCAGATCATTACAAAGACGGCAAGTTCGTCAACACGACACCTGTGCCAAGCTCAGCAGCAAAATCCCTACGCATTCTCAAAAGAATCGCTACAGAAAAATCAGTGGATAATATACCCGACCGTCCATTACCAATGGTAAAAGTCACTCGTGTGCAGCTAGAAGCCCTAAGCACTGACCGAGTACACATTGTCAAACTCGGGCACTCTTCTATTTTAGCAAAAGTATATGGCGAGTACTGGCTATTTGACCCCGTATTTGCAGAGCGCGCCTCACCATTTAGCTTTACGGGGCCTAAGCGATTTCAGCCCACGCCAATAAAAATTCAAGACTTACCGCGTATAGACCGAGTATTTATCTCCCACAATCACTACGATCATTTAGATAAATCTGCCATCTCTAAGTTAGCTCATACTGACGCCAAATTTTATGTACCTCTCGGCATAGATAATGACCTCAGAAAATGGGGCGTAAATCCCAACAATATTACTGCCATGGACTGGTGGCAGGAACAAACAGAAAATATGACTAATAATCTGCCACTGACAATCGCCTTTACGCCAAGCAGACACTTCTCTGGCCGCGGTTTAAATGACAGAAATCTAACCTTATGGGGTTCATGGGTCGTAAAAGTCCCCGAAGTGAGCTTGTATTTCAGTGGTGACTCTGGCTACTTCGATGGCTTCAAAAAAATTGGTGAGAAATATGGCCCGTTTGATATAGCCATGATAGAGACTGGCGCTTACAGCAAAAAGAGCTGGCCGAACCTACATCTGCTACCCGAACAATCGGTGCAGGCGCATATAGATCTTGGCGGTAAAATCATGCTGCCTATCCACAACAGTACCTTTGATCTTGCATTTCACCCTTGGTTTGAACCGCTCAATCGAGTAACCAAAGAAGCTAATGCAACAGGCGTAAAGGTTACCACCCCTATTGTTGGCCAAATATTTACCACTACCGATCAACCAATCACTCATAGATGGTGGGAACTTTAAGGGTCATTGTTATTTAGAGGGGATAGACCAATACGGCTTATCTCCAAAATAGTCAGCCAGAAAATCCACCAATTTACGTACACGCTGAGACAAATGGCGCGTTTGCGGATATACGGCATAACCCGTTGAAATGTCGCTGATGACATAGTCATCTAATATCGTTACCAAAACACCCTCTTTTACCGCCTTATAGCAAATAAAATCAGGGCACAAAAATAACCCCTTGCCCTCTATAGCCGCCTGACACAAATACTCTCCAGTATTTGCTGTGGTATTTGACGGAATATCTATAGAAATAACATCTCCATGTCTACCCAGAAAAGTGTAGATACTATCGCGCCTACCGCTATAATTTAGCGCGGTATGCCCATTCAGCAAATTATCTGGTTCGGTTGGTATGCCAGTCTTAGCCAGGTAAGAAGGAGATGCACACATATGTAATCTAAAAGTGAATAATCGCCTCGCAACCAAAGACGAATCCTCTAAATTGGCAATGCGAATCGCAAGATCGAAGCCCTCTTGAACCAGATCAACCTGTCTGCCATTAAAATCTAAATCAAAAATAATACCGGGATGAATTTGAGTAAACTCATTAAGTGCTCCACTGAGATGCGTTAACCCAAAAGACAAAGGTGCAGCTATCTTTACTCTCCCCTCAATCGCGCAATGCTCATCTTTAATCATAGATTCCACCTCATTGACATAATCTATAATGCGCAGACACTGCTCATAGTAGCTTCTACCGGAATCCGTTAGCGTTTGATTTCGCGTTGTTCTAGTCAGCAAACTCACCCCTAGACGCTTCTCCAAATCACTTAACCGTCTGCTAATGGCTGACTTAACAGTATCTAATTGCTCCGCAGCTTTGGTGATACTGCCAGCATTCACAATCGTAATAAACGTCTGCATATCTTCAAATTGATTCATAACTCAAGAACTCTTCAAATTGGTTTCCACTGACACAAAGTCTATTATCTCACAGGTCGCGACCACTGTTCACAAACAAAGATCAATATGTTCGGTTATGTATGCTTTAAAATCACCCCGACAACGATAGAATGCTACAGTAATTAGTAAAAACAAAGCAAC
>CAKMZF010000035.1 GCA_929200405.1 uncultured Gammaproteobacteria bacterium
TGCTCATTAATATCACTTGCCACACAATCCCAACCGTATATTTGGCTAGCCAGTAAGGGGTAAATTCCGTTCGCTCCAGTGCCAATATCCAACATTTTAACTTTTGCGTGATTGGTATCTGCTGGGTTGCTATCAGTGATCTCAAGTAGTTCTGCAAGATAGTGAATATAGTCAATTCGACCTGGAACAGGGGAGCAGAGTGCACCATCGGGAATGTTCCAATGTTGTATCTGGTAGTGGTGTTTCAACAATGCCGCATTGAGCGTTTTAACTGCTTTGGCGTCTGCATAGTCAATGCTAGGATTGCCAAACTTATTGATATGGATATATTGACCCAACATAGGATAACTTGCGCTTAAAGCAGCAAAATCATATTCCTGATTGTGGATATTCCGGTGATGTAGTTTTTTCTGAATGCGTTGATTTGGTTTGGAATGGGTCACATTATTTATCTTGAAGTGATCGAGATTTTGATTATACCTCGATCACTCTAGAACTGAATTTATCGTCTCAGTAGTTCGCCGTTATTTACTTATTTGGAACTGACTTATTCGAGATGACTACGAATCATCCAAGCATTTTTTTCATGCACTTCCATGCGTCGTATCGCTAGATCTTCACTCACTTTATCGCCGGTTTGTTCCGCTGCTTCAACGACTGCTTTGGCAGCGGTGACGATAATTTTCTGATCTGCAATCAAATTATTAATCATCTCGTTTGCTGTTGGCGATCCGTTTTCTTCCGCAATGTTACTTAGCTTGGCAAAGGCACTATAGCTTCCTGGTGCCGGGGCGCCTAAGCTGCGAATGCGCTCGGCTATCTCATCTACTGCTAAGGCAAGCTCGGTATATTGGGCCTCAAATAGCGTGTGCAGCGTGGTAAACATAGGGCCGGTGACATTCCAATGATAGTTGTGGGTTTTTAAATAGAGAGTATAGCTAGAGGCCAACAGTTTATTTAAAGCCTCTAGAGTTTGCGCGGTGGTGTTAGATGTAGTATTCATAATTCTTTCTACCATATATTTGTTAAGATGCAGATAAATAGCTTATTGCTATCATAAATTTCATATCAATAGATTAACTTAAAAAATAAGCTGTCGATAGTTATAAATAGCTATCGACTTGATTGGCAATATATATGATAGTGTTTCAAACTATTGCAATTTTGTTCAATAAAAGCACTTAGCAATAGTTTTTATGGAATTTCTGTCAGTTGAATTGGCAACGAATCAAAATTATTACGGAGGCATAACGTTGCTACATGGATAACAACATTGTGGTGAAACCTGAGGTTATTTTATTTGACTTAGATGGTACCTTAATTGATACCGCTGATGAAATAGTGGATGCCGTGAATGACGCGGTTGCTCCGCTGACCAATGGCGAGTTACTAGATCATGGTCTGGTTAAGTCATGGATAGGTAACGGTGCGAGAGTGTTGTTTAGCAGTGCTTTGCGTCACTGCGGCATTGCTGAGGATGACCTTGAAACCGAATTTGCTGCGAGATGGGATGATTTTCATCGATTTTATGGCGAGCGCTGCGGCACTAATAGCCAGCTCTACTCAGATGTCTCCAATTGCCTTGAGGCGTTGATCGCTCATAACTACCGTTTGGGAATCGTGACAAATAAAGAGCGTGCTTTTGCAGTAAAAGCAATTAAGCAACATAAAATTGAGAATTTTTTTGAAATTTTGTTAGCAGGCGATACACTACCCGTCAAGAAACCAGATCCTCAGATGTTATGGGTCACGATTGAGCAACTGTCGGTAGAGTCATCGAAAGTCCTGTTTGTAGGAGATTCTATGGTAGATGTTGCCACAGGAGCAGCAGCAGGCGTACGAACCTGGGCACTACGCCACGGCTATCATCACGGCGCTTTCGAGCAGCCATTATCCCCTAAACAGCAGCCAGAGCGTTTTCTTAACAGCTTTGCCGAAATGCAGGAATTATTAGTATAACCAGCTATCATGCTCTTTTTGGGCGTGTATATATTATTTTTTGGAGAAAAAAAATGGCAATTAAAGTCGCAATTAATGGATATGGACGTATTGGGCGCAATGTTTTAAGAGCTCATTATGAGAGTAAAGAATCACGCGATCTAGAAATAGTTGCTATCAATGATCTAGGCGACCCCGCAACCAACGCACACTTAACACAGTATGATACGACCCATGGCACTTTTGCTTATGATGTCACGGTTGAAGGTGATGAGATGATTGTGAACGGTGATCGTATAAAAGTACTTGCCAATCGCAATCCCGCTGAGCTGCCTTGGGCAGAATTGGGCGTAGATGTTGTTTTAGAGTGCACGGGTTTTTTCCGCACCAAAGAAAAAGCATCTGCTCATTTAGCAGCTGGTGCTAAAAAAGTAGTTATCTCAGCACCGGGCGGTGCAGATATTGATGCCACGGTTGTTTATGGTGTGAACCATGACAAGCTAACTGCTGATGACAATATCATTTCAAACGCTTCTTGCACCACTAACTGTTTAGCGCCAGTGGCAAAAGTACTGAATGATGGCATTGGCATAGAGACTGGTTTGATGACTACCATTCATGCGTTTACTAACGACCAAGTGCTTAATGACGTGTATCACACAGATTTACGCCGCGCACGCTCTGCAACTCAAAGCATGATTCCGACCAAAACCGGTGCAGCTAGTGCTGTTAGTTTGGTATTGCCAGAGCTTAAAGGTAAGCTCGATGGTTTTGCGATACGTGTGCCCACCATCAATGTCTCTGTTGTGGATTTAACCTTTACCGCCAGCCGTGGAACCACTGCCGAAGAGGTTAATAAGCTGATTCAAACCGCATCTGAAGGTGCGTTAAATGGCGTTTTAGGCTTCAACGTGGCGCCATTAGTCAGTATCGACTTCAACCACAATAGCCATTCCAGCATTTTTGATGCTACACAAACTCGTGTCAGTGATGACGGCAAGTTAGTGAAAATTTTAAGCTGGTATGACAACGAATGGGGCTTTAGTGTTCGCATGTTAGATACCACTGTCGCTTTAATGGGAGCGTAGTTTAATGACTGTGTCAGATTTTCAAATGAATCGCTTCGATGATTTAATCCAAAAAGGCAAAGTTGCGGGTAAGCGCGTCTTCATTCGTGCAGATCTTAATGTGCCGCTAACAGACGGTAAAATCAGCGAAGACACTAGGGTTCGCGCCAGTATTCCTGCTATAAAAATGGCACTGGAAGCTGGTGCCGCTGTTATGGTAACTTCCCACCTAGGCCGCCCAACAGAAGGCGAGTTTAGCTCTAGTGATTCTTTAGCTCCTGTGGCAGAGAGGCTCAGTGAGCTATTAGATCAGCCTGTAAAGTTAATCCAAAACTGGGTTGAAAATGGGGTGGAAGTTAGTGTAGGTGAAGTGGTTCTTTTGGAAAACTGTCGTGTGAATATCGGTGAAAAAGCCAATGATGCCGCGCTGTCACAAAAAATGGCATCGCTCTGCGATATTTTTGTTCACGATGCTTTTGGAACTGCGCACCGTGCGCAGGCGTCAACTCATGGCATTGCTGAATATGTGGAAACGGCCTGTGCTGGACCTTTATTAGCCGCTGAGATTGATGCCATAAACAAAGTACTGGCTGAGCCGAAACGACCTTTGGTGGCGATTGTCGCTGGCTCCAAAGTCAGCACCAAATTAACCATTTTAAAAGCATTGTCTGCAAAGGTAGATGGCTTGATTGTTGGTGGAGGTATCGCCAATACTTTTATGCTGGCTGAGGGCTTGCCTATTGGCAAAAGTTTGGCTGAGCCGGATTTGGTTGATGAAGCAAAAGCGGTTATTGAAAATATGAAAGCACGCGGCGCAGCTGTGCCTATACCCACGGATGTTGTAGTTGCTAGCGAGTTTTCTGCAGATGCCAAGGCGACTGTGAAAGCCGCTGCCGATGTTGCAGAAGACGATATGATTTTAGATATTGGACCACAAACGGGCGAGCTTTTGGCCGCTCAGTTAAAACAGGCCGGTACTATCGTGTGGAATGGTCCTGTAGGCGTATTTGAGTTTGATGCTTTTGCCGATGGCACTAAAGTAGTGGCAGAAGCTATTGCTGAGAGTTCAGGTTTTAGCATAGCAGGCGGTGGTGATACCTTGGCAGCTATCGCTAAGTATGGCATCGAAAATCAGGTCGGCTATATTTCTACCGGCGGCGGTGCTTTCTTAGAAATTTTAGAGGGCAAAACTTTACCAGCACTAGAAGTGTTAGCAAGGCGCTATCAAGCGTAAGATATTACAGAAAGTTAACTGAGGTTGCCCGACCTTTGTTCCTATAATTTGCTAGATTTTATTGTCGGCATTGTAGACTTGGCATTGCAATGCGCGATAATGTGCATCGCAGCCAGTTCGCTATTAGCGTCTGGCAGATAGACTGTTGGCGTAGCTGTAATCTGCCAGCTTCTATTGCGATAAAACTTCACCGTGAAATCACTTTAGAAAATCTCTTTAGGACAGTACATGAAACAATCAGCAGTTATTGCACCAAGCATTCTCTCAGCGGACTTCGCTAATCTAGGGCAAGAGGTTCAAGACGTTATCGCAGCCGGTGCAGACTGGATACATTTTGATGTCATGGATAATCATTATGTGCCCAATCTAACTTTTGGCCCCATGATTTGCGAAGCGCTTAAACCCCATGCTGGCAGTGCCATTATGGATGTGCATCTCATGATCGAGCCAGTAGATTCATTGGCAAGTTTGTTCGCTAAAGCAGGTGCAGATATCATTACCTTCCACCCCGAAGCCACCCGTCATGTGGACAGAAGCCTACAGGCGATTAAAGACCAAGGCTGTCAAACAGGCTTGGTGCTTAACCCCGCAACACCTCTGGACTGGTTAGATTATGTAATGGATAAGCTGGATGTTGTTATGCTGATGTCGGTCAACCCCGGTTTTGGTGGTCAAAGCTTTATCCCCAGTACCTTAGACAAGTTACGCACTCTCAGAAAACGGTTTGATGATTATGCGGAGCAGACTGGCAGGCATATTCGCTTAGAAGTGGATGGCGGCGTCAAAGCCAGTAATATTGGCGAAATTTCAGCAGCAGGGGCAGATACTTTTGTCGCAGGCTCTGCTATTTTTGGGGCAGATAGCTATACCGACACCATTGCCGCTATGCGTCAAAATATCGTCAATAGCTAGCCAATTTATAGCCTGTTTTCGAAAATAAAAAGCAGCAATAAGTGCTGCTTTTTTATGTCTGCAAAAACTTTATAGCTTTTGATAATGGCTATTATGACAAACGCTCTCTACCATGAGCAGTCATAAAATCAATCTCCGGTCCCGCTGGTACGATCCGCGTTGGATTCACAGTCTCATGGCTCTGATAATAATGCGCTTTGATATGCGGCATATTAACCGTCTCGGCAATACCTGGCACTTGATATAGGTCTCTCAGATAACCCCATAGATTAGGATAATCAATAATTCTTCTGAGATTACACTTGAAGTGACCGACATACACACAGTCAAAGCGAACCAAGGTAGTAAAGAGCCGCCAATCTGCTTCTGTAATCGTGTTACCTGTTAAATAACGCTTATCCGCCAGCCTCTCCTCCAAAGTATCTAGTGCTTCAAATAGCTCAACAACCGCTTCATCATAAGCCTCTTGCGTGGTAGCAAAGCCAGAGCGATATACCCCGTTATTGATTCTGGGATATATATAATCATTAAGTTCATCGATTTCACCTAATAACTCCGCTGGGGCAAAGTCAACGTCAGTGGCACCAATATCATTAAATGCCGAGTTAAACATTCTAATAATCTCAGAGGACTCATTGCTAACGATAGTGTTGGTCTTTTTATCCCAAAGTATTGGTACCGTAACCCGCCCAGTATAGTTTGGCAAAGCCGCCGTATATATCTGATGTGCATACGTGGCATTGTGAATGGGATCAGCAATCACGTCATCTCCTGGCTCAAAAGTCCAGCCCTCATCCCCCATGAATGCACTTACCACCGAAACAGATATCATCTCTTCTAAACCTTTAAGTTTGCGATAGATTAGGGTGCGGTGTGCCCAAGGGCAAGCTAATGAAACATAGAGATGATAGCGATTAGGCTCTGCTTTAAAGCCAGCCTCACCGGAAATACCGGCACTCCCATCTACTGTTATCCAGTTTCTAAAAGCAGGCGCTTTTCGCTCAAATCTGCCACCTGTTGCGCTGGTGTCATACCATTGCGTGCTCCACTTGCCATCTATTAAAAGTCCCATTGTTTACTCCGATTTTAATTACGCCAGAAGAATGTAGACTTTGACTAACTGCAACTCTCTATCCTCTGCCACAAATCTACTGTAATCAAAATATCTAAACTACAGCACTTGATTGATCAGGATATTAGCAGTTTGCTATCACGGCATAAATAATACAGAAAGGAAAGCATTGTTGCCTCTTTGAGAACTATCGCTTTTTAGTAGCGTCAGCACATATTAAATTTATCGGGCCGCGGCATACCAATTATACGTATATACACCCAAAGTGAGTTTAAGAAATAAACCGATCAGATCCTGAAAAATGAGATTTTTTAGATTTTAATTGTGCTAATTTACATTTATAAGCGAATAAAAACTTTTTCTTGAGCATAAAGTTAACACAGTAAAATCAAATAATTAAATTTCATTATTTCCTGAAATAAAATAAATTTTCTTTCGCCAATAAAAGGACTATCCTTAGTGATAACAGCTTATTCGGCTATTAGTGATTCCACTTAAAGCAGTAGCCTAGAATAGGCAGTGGGGCAAATTTATCTCATCAGAGACTTGCTTCCAGAGTTTGTTTTTAAGGAAAATATCAATGACAAATAATGCTGCAAACAGCTCCGAAGAATTATCAACTAAAGGCATGGAAATCCGAGCTTTTTTAGTCTTAGCAGTTGTCTTAGCGCCTTTTCTATCCATCGCCGTCGTCGGTGGCTTAGGCTTAGTTATCTGGGTTTACCAGATTTTGGTTGGCCCACCATCGTCACCCTCGAACAACTCAGGCGGTCATTAATAGCGACCCGCTCCCTGTCCATTGAATCCAGATAAGAATATTGATAGCGAGCGCTTTTTATCATGCCTAAGAATACAACTGATATGACTGACTTCAATCCTTCTAGGCGGCAGTTGCTGCTCGGCAACAGAGGTGAGTCCGTAGAGGTAAAAGCGACGGCTAATGCTATTTATCCGCCATGGGCAGTCGAGCTAGAGAATCAATGCACTAGCTGTGGCGATTGCATTAACCATTGTCCAGAAAATATACTCATTAGTAACCCAACATCGGGCTTTCCTGAAATAGATTTTAGTCAGGGGGAATGCACTTTTTGCCAAAAATGTACCACTGTTTGTACGGCTAATGTTTTTGATCTCCAGCAGCAGCCTTGGGAACTGGTCGTTGAGATTGACGATAGTTGCCTGTTGAGCAAACGAATATATTGCCGAAGTTGCGGAGACGCCTGCCCTGAGCGCGCGATCCAGTTCTCGCTACAGTTACATAATAAAACCGATATTGTAATTGATGCTGAGCGCTGTACTGGCTGTGGTGGCTGCGTAGCGCCCTGCCCCGCTGATGCTGTGCACATCACCAATTTTGCTACAGTTGATAACCAAAGTTTTGTTGAGCGCTCTGTCGCCACAAGCACCGTAGGAGTTGAGTCTCATGTCTGAATGCCCTTCTAGTTTAGAAAGTTTGCCTGTGGTTTCTAGCTTAGTTGTACAGGCAAAAACAGCTGCTTTAACCAAAGTGCAAGATCTAGTGGTTGCGCATCCTCATGCCGATGTTTATGGCAGTGATGAGATCAGCAAAATGGTGGTAGTGATTGAAGCTGAGAATGACAAGAAGCTCGCAGATTTCATGCAGTCTCTCAGCGATGTAGAGGGCGTGCTGACTGTCAATATGGTGTTTCATCATAATGATGATTTTAGTGATGACATTGAGGGTATTAATGCCAACGGTCTGAAAGTAGGACAGGCGAAAGTAAGCTCTCAGTAACTAACGCTGAATTTTTATGAATTCTTTGATTACCCCACTGCATAGCCCAGTGAGTGATCAAAATTTTAAACAATTAATAATGATAAAAAGTAGGACGATATGTTGCAAAACAAAATTACTCGACGCGCTTTATTAAAGTCTCAAGCAGCGGCTCTGGCCTCTACTGCAGCAGGGTTGCCTTTGAGTGGGCAGGCGCAAAATCTGGTAACAGAATCAAATAAAACTGAGTTGAAATGGTCAAAAGCACCTTGCCGCTTTTGCGGCACCGGCTGCTCGGTAATGGTGGCAACAAAAGATAACCATGTTGTCGCTACTCACGGAGACGCGAAATCGCCAGTTAACCGAGGCCTAAACTGTGTTAAAGGTTATTTCCTATCAAAGATTATGTATGGCAAGGATCGTTTAACGCAGCCTTTACTGCGCAAGACTAACGGCAAGTTTGATAAGAATGGGGAGTTTACCCCGGTTTCTTGGGATGAAGCCTTTGACATCATGGCAGAGAAGTGGAAAACCGCGCTAAAAGATAAAGGCCCAACTTCTGTCGGCATGTTTGGTTCTGGGCAGTGGACTATCTACGAGGGTTATGCGGCCTCTAAATTAATGAAGGCTGGTTTTCGCTCTAATAACCTAGAGCCAAATGCTCGTCACTGCATGGCTTCTGCCGTGGGTGGTTTTATGCGAACTTTCGGCATAGATGAGCCTATGGGTTGCTATGACGACATGGAAGCAGCAGATGCGTTTGTGCTATGGGGCTCCAACATGGCGGAAATGCACCCAATTTTATGGACTCGTGTTACCGATCGTCGTCTCTCTGCTAAGCACGTCAAGGTCGCCGTACTCTCAACTTATGAGCACCGTTGTTTTGATTTGGCTGATATCCCTATGGTGTTTAAGCCGCAGACAGATTTGGTGATATTAAACTATATTGCCAATTATATTATCCAAAATAACGCGGTGAACGAAGACTTTGTTAATAAGCACACGATCTTTAAGCGTGGCAATACCGATATCGGCTATGGCTTACGGCCAGAGCACCCACTGCAACAAGCCGCTGCCAATGCCGATAAAGCTGGCGGTTCAGTTGATATGACTTTTGATGAGTACGCTGAGTTTGTCTCTGAGTACACATTGGATAAAGCCCATGAAATGTCAGGCGTGCCGAAGAATCGTCTGGAAGAAATGGCTAAGCTTTATGCCGACCCCAATGTCAAAGTGACTTCTTTCTGGACAATGGGCTTTAATCAGCACACTCGTGGAGTATGGGCTAATAACTTGGTTTACAACATTCACCTATTAACCGGCAAAATTTCAGAACCCGGTAACTCGCCGTTCTCATTAACTGGTCAGCCTTCCGCTTGTGGTACAGCGCGTGAGGTTGGAACCTTTGCTCATAGATTGCCAGCAGATTTGGTGGTGAAAAAGAAAGAACATAGAGATATTGCTGAAAAGATTTGGAAGCTACCAGAAGGCACTATTCCAGAAAAGGTTGGCTACCATGCGGTGAAGCAAAATCGTATGCTTAAAGATGGCAAGCTTAATGCCTATTGGATTCAGGTAAATAACAATCTCCAAGCTGCAGCTAATATGAACGAGGAGACTCTGCCCGGCTATCGTAATCCTGATAACTTTATTATCGTTTCAGATGCTTACCCAACGGTTACTGCAGAGGCAGCGGATTTGATCTTACCAACAGCAATGTGGGTAGAGAAAGAAGGTGGTTTTGGTAATGCTGAGCGTCGTACTCAGTTGTGGCATCAATTAGTAGATGCCCCAGGAGAGTCAAAGTCAGATCTCTGGCAATTAATGGAGTTCTCAAAGCGTTTTGCTATTGAAGAGGTCTGGCCTGAAGAGCTGTTGGCCAAAATGCCAGAGCATCGAGGCAAGTCACTTTATGATGTGCTCTACAGAAACGGTAATGTCGATGCCTTTCCATTATCAGAAACGGCTGAGGGCTATGCCAACCAAGAAGCAGAGGATTTCGGCTTCTATGTGCAAAAAGGATTGTTTGAAGAATACGCCGCCTTTGGTCGCGGTCACGGCCATGATTTAGCGCCTTTTGAGCGTTACCACGAGGAACGCGGCTTACGCTGGCCTGTGGTCGATGGTAATGAGACCAAATGGCGCTTCCGTGAAGGCTCTGACCCTTATGTCACCGAAGGTACAGAGGTAGAGTTTTACGGTCATAAAGATGGAAAAGCACGAATATTTGCCCTACCTTATGAGCCACCAGCAGAAGTGCCTGATGAGGAATATCCATTATGGTTGTCCACCGGTCGTGTGGTTGAGCACTGGCACTCCGGCTCTATGACGCAGCGTGTTCCTGAGTTGTATAAAGCTTTCCCAGATGCGGTTTGCTTTATGCACCCTGACGATGCTACTGAGTCGGGCCTACATCGCGGTCAAGAGATCAAAATCATTTCTCGCCGTGGCGAAATACGAACAAGGGTTGAAACCCGAGGGCGGAATCGACCACCTCGTGGTTTGGTATTTGTGCCGTGGTTTGATGCGTCGCAACTGATTAACAAAGTCACATTGGATGCGACAGATCCTATTTCTAAGCAAACTGACTATAAGAAATGCGCGATTCGAATAGAGGCGGTGTAACGATGAAAAACATAACCCAAAAGACAATGCAAAAAATCATAGCTGGTGTATTGCTAGTGGTGGCTGGCGCGGTTTTTGCCGATAGCATGGTCTCTACCTTGCGTACCGACACTCCGCTGAATGAGGAGCAAAAGGCTCCGAAAATTATGCCTTTTGAAGACACGGATAAAAAGCTAAAGCGAAATTATCCCGAACAGCCTCCAGTAATCCCACACGATACTGAAGGATATCGGATAGATTTGAATGCCAACAAATGTCTCTCTTGTCACGCCAGATCTCGCACTGAGGATAGTGGCGCGCCAATGGTATCTATTACTCACTTTATGGACAGAGAAGGTCAGTTTTTAGCTACGATTTCTCCCCGTAGATATTTCTGCACGCAATGCCATGTCTCTCAACGAGAGGTCAAGCCATTAGTAGACAATGATTTTGTCGATATTGACGAGCTGCTACATGGTGCGCAGAGTATGGAACATAAATCGAATTAAGGTGACTTAGTTCGACAACATAACGACTATATAGGTGAGAATGAGCGATGTTTACTAAGATCAAGCAGTATTGGAGAGTGGTGCGCTCTCCAAGTGGTTATTTCAGTCTGGGTTTTTTAACCCTAGGCGGTTTTTTGGCAGGTGTTATGTTCTGGGGTGGTTTCAATACTGCACTAGAAGCAACCAACACTGAGGAGTTTTGCACCTCCTGCCATGAAATGCGCAACAATGTATTTGAAGAGCTAAAGCAAACTGTGCACTACACCAATGCCTCTGGTGTTAGAGCAACTTGCCCAGATTGTCATGTGCCACATAAATGGACCGATAAAATTGCCCGTAAAATGCAGGCTTCAAAAGAAGTTTGGGGCAAAATATTTGGCACCATCAGCACACGGGAAAAGTTCCTCGATAAACGCTTAACTTTAGCCCAGCACGAGTGGCATAGACTCAAAGCAAACAATTCATTGGAATGCAGAAACTGTCATTCACCTGACTCGATGGACATTACCCAGCAAAGTCCACGAGCGGCAGAAGCACATGAGACCTTCCTGATTCCGGGTAGAAAGACCTGTATCGATTGCCATAAAGGTATCGCCCATGAGCTACCGGATATGTCTACCGTACCGGAGTGGAATTAGTTGATATAAATAGTCTTCTTGTAGTAATTCACATCACTAATCTTTGGTGTGAGATACTTTGCAAAAGCGGCAGTTGCCGCTTTTTTTTGGTCAACAGCTTAGCCTTAGCCAAGAAGTTTAGGGTGATTAACAGTCACCTCTGCGTTATATGCCTGCACAAAGGGTATTAGCATTGCAGTTAAATATAAAAGATGTATTATTTTTACATATTCGAATAATGCTTGATAATCTCATTGGAACCCACTCTTATCATGTTACTAAAATCTTTGACTCAAAAGCTCGATAGTCAACCTGTTTTCTTTCTGGGTTTTCGTTGCTTCTTTCTCGGCGCTGCCATTTTTGCCGTGCTTTCTATCTTTCAATGGGCGCTTGTTTTCCGCGCTGTAGTGCCACTTCCCCTAGCTCATATCTCACCCTCACAATGGCATGCACATGAGATGATATATGGCTATGCTTTTGCGGTGGTTGCAGGCTTTTTACTCACTGCTGTAAAGACTTGGACAGGGCTGCCAGTGGTAACCGGCTGGCGACTAGCTGCATTGTTCGCGCTTTGGGCGATTAGTCGGATTTTTTTCATCTTAGGTAATCCTTATATCTTATTCGCCGCATTCACCGAAATAGCGTTTATGATCGGACTGCTAATCAGCGTTACCAAGCCGATTATCAAAGCCAAGCAACACCGCCAATTCGCTATTGTCGGCAAAGTGCTGATTTGGATTTTCTTTAATGCTGGTTTTTATTTAACCGCATGGGGGTATTTAGATAATGGAATTTATTGGTCGATCTATGGTGGGCTTTATTTGCTAATTGGGCTTGTGTTAACCATGGGCCGTCGCGTCATTCCATTTTTTATTGAGCGTGGTGTCGGCTACACAGTTAGTTTACGAAATTCTAAGACAATTGATATCGCCAGTTTAGTGCTTTTTCTAGGCTTCTTTGTTAGCGAACTTTTCCTACAAAACCAGTTAGCGGCAACAATTTTTGCGCTGCCACTTTTTGCGGTGAATGGCTATCGTTTACTAGGTTGGCATACCCACGGTATTTGGCAAAAAAGTCTGCTATGGAGCTTGTATCTATCTTTTTGGCTGGTCAGTCTCGGGTTTCTAGTTTATGCCGCTGATTACTGGCTGGGTTATGGTCGCTCTGCAAGCATTCACTGCTTTGCCTATGGAGGGGTGGGCATGATTACCTTGGCCATGATGAGCCGCGTCAGTCTAGGTCATACAGGTCGTACTGTTGCTAAACCGCCTAAGCTGATTGGAGCTGTCTTTGGCATTTTATTTCTCGGCTTTCTCTGCCGAGTCATCATGCCAATACTGCTGCCACAGCTATATCTACAGTGGATACTATTGGCTCAGATTTTGTGGATATCCGCTTTTATAGTGTTTCTTGCCTTATATCTACCGATGCTGATTAAACCAAGGATAGATGGCGCTGAGGGTTAATAGCATCAACTAAACTCTGTGAGCTTTCGGCAAGTCTAGAGATGAGGTAAAATTATCGTTCGAAATTAATTTCCACTATTCAACAGCGACTAATAATCATGTTACAAATTTCCATTGTTCCTGTTACGCCATTTCAGCAAAATTGCAGTATTGTTTGGTGTGACCAAACAAAGGAAGGAGCTGTTGTTGACCCCGGTGGCGATATAGATCAAATTTTAGCTGTTATTCAACAACATGAAATTGCCGTTAAACAAATATTGCTCACTCACGGCCATTTAGATCATGTTGGTGGCTCTCAGGCTTTGGCTGCAGAATTAAATGTTGATATTATCGGGCCTCATCAAGGAGATGATTATTGGCTAGATGGACTTGAAAAACAAAGCGAGATGTTTGGTTTCCCGAAAACGGCTAACTTTAGACCTACCCGTTGGTTGCAGCATGGAGAGACCATTACCGTTGGCAATGAATCGGTAGAAGTCAGGCATTGCCCTGGCCATACACCTGGGCATATCGTATTAATTTCTCATTTGGCCGAATGGGTGATTGCCGCAGATGTGTTATTTAATGGCAGCATCGGCCGCACAGATTTCCCCGGTGGCGACTTCGACACACTGGCAAAGAGCATTCGTCAACAACTCTACACTTTGCCGCCACAGTATACGGTTTACCCCGGTCATGGCCCTACAACTACAATAGCAACCGAGTTAGCAACAAATCCGATGGTAAAAGGCCTGTAAATGTCAGCAGTAAACCTACTGCTTTTAGAGAATCTGCGGCAATAACGGAACTTTTTTCGAGTTACATTAACGCTTTCATAAACTTGCTGGTAAAAACTCCGAAGAATTTTTTGAGAATTCGGCGGTGGTAGGTTTTGTTGCGTGCGTTATGTCGCTATAATGCCTGCTACTCAGAATTAACCCGAGATGGACATGGACGAAAACCGCAAAAAAGCCTTAGAAACCACCCTTAGTCAAATTGAGCGCCAGTACGGCAAAGGCTCAGTCATGCGTCTGGGCGATGGCACCCAGCTAGCGGATATAGACACTATCTCGACTGGCTCATTAGGGCTGGATATCGCATTAGGTATTGGCGGCCTACCTAAAGGCCGTATTATTGAAATTTACGGCCCGGAGTCCTCTGGTAAAACAACACTTACTTTGCATGCTATTGCAGAATGCCAGCGCAACGGCGGCACCGCTGCTTTTGTGGATGCTGAGCACGCTTTAGACCCAATTTACGCCCAAAAGCTTGGGGTAAATGTAGAGGAATTGCTGGTTTCACAACCTGATAACGGTGAGCAGGCATTAGAGATTACTGATATGTTGGTACGCTCTGGTGCAGTTGATATGGTAGTGGTTGACTCAGTTGCCGCGTTAACACCCCGCGCCGAGATTGAGGGTGATATGGGTGACTCTCATATGGGTCTACAAGCGCGTTTAATGTCACAGGCTTTGCGTAAATTGACTGGCAATATCAAGCGTTCAAACTGCATGGTTGTCTTTATTAACCAAATTCGTATGAAAATTGGAGTTATGTTTGGCAGTCCAGAAACGACAACAGGCGGTAATGCGCTGAAGTTTTATTCTTCTGTGCGTTTAGATATTCGCAGAATTGGCTCGCTAAAGAAAGGCGATGAAATTCTGGGTAATGAGACTCGCGTTAAAATTATTAAAAATAAAGTGGCGCCGCCATTCCGTCAGTGTGAGTTTGATATTCTCTACGGCGAAGGTATTTCTCGATTGGGCGAAATTATTGACCTTGGTGTGCAAGCTGGCATCGTTGAAAAAGCAGGGGCTTGGTATAGTTATGATGGCACTCGCATCGGTCAGGGTAAAGAGAATGTTCGTCTATGGCTAAAAGAAAATACCGCTGTCGCTGATGAAATTGATGGTAAGGTACGCGCACATTTCTTAGCAAAACCTGTAGATGCAACGGATACATTAGGTGGCTCACAAGGCGATGATGATGCAGATGGCATTAGCAGACCTGCCAAAAAAAAATAACCATCACCAACGGTTGATTTAGCGATGTTGTCTGATAGGTTATTGACAGTCGATAGAATCGCTAAATGGCAGGATGAATAGTGGGTTAGATGACTGGACTGCCTCCAATACAGCACAAATTAACAGAGCTTCTGGCTATGCGTGATCATAGTCAACATGAGCTGATGCGAAAACTTTTGCAAAAAGGTTATGCGCTTGATGACATAAAGATGGTTCTGACTGATTTTACTGAGCGAGGTTGGTTAGACGATGCAGACTTTGCCAGCCAGCTGCTACAACAGGCGCTACGTAAGGGCAATGGGCCGATGAAAGTCAAGCAACAACTGATGCAAAAAGGTGTATCATCAGAGGATATACAACGGGTATTTGCCGATGTGGATGAAGCGCAGTGGGTTGAAATCGCTGAAACCGTTTGGCAAAAAAAATTTAGAGGCAACGCTCCCAGTGATGTCAAAGAGATGGCAAAGCAGATGCGATTTCTAGCCCAACGAGGCTTTGATCAATCGCAAATTCGTCAGGCTGTGCCAGAGATAGTGAAAATTTAGAATCTAAAGAGTGTGAAAATCAAATGATTTCAAGTGCAGATGTACGGCGTAAATTTCTAGACTTCTTCGCCCAAAATGGCCATCAAGAAGTCTCCTCTAGCCCTTTGGTGCCAGCCAATGACAAAACATTGCTGTTTACCAATGCAGGAATGGTGCAGTTTAAAGATGTATTCTTAGGAGATGACAAGCGCAGCTACAACCGTGCGGTGACGTCCCAGCGCTGCGTGCGCGCAGGCGGCAAGCATAATGATCTTGAGAATGTTGGCTACACTGCAAGGCATCATACTTTTTTTGAGATGTTGGGCAACTTTAGTTTTGGTGATTATTTTAAGGCCGATGCCATTCAGATGGCATGGAAATTACTGACAGAAGTTTATGGCTTGCCCAAAGACAAACTACTAGTTACGGTTTATCACACTGACAAAGAAGCGGCAGATATTTGGCTAAACACTGTTGGCATACCCGAAGATAAACTAATTTATATCGACACCAAAGATAACTTTTGGGAGATGGGCGATACCGGTCCTTGTGGGCCTTGCACAGAGATTTTTTATGATCACGGTGAGCATATTTGGGGCGGACCTCCGGGCAGTGCCGAAGAAGACGGTGACCGCTTCATCGAAATCTGGAATTTGGTTTTCATGCAGTATGAGCGAGATGCCAGCGGTGAATTAAATCCGTTACCTGCGCCGTCTGTTGATACCGGCATGGGTTTGGAGCGTTTGGCCGCTATATTGCAAAATGTGCATAGCAACTATGAAATTGATTTGTTTCAAAACCTAATTGCCGCCGCCGCTAAAGCCACTGGACATGAGGATTTAGCTGATAACTCATTAAAGGTCATTGCCGACCATATCCGCTCGACTGCCTTTTTGATTGTCGATGGTATTTTACCCAGCAACGAAGGTCGCGGTTATGTTCTGCGTCGGATTATTCGTCGTGCAGTTAGACATGGTTACAAGCTGGGGCAAACCAAACCGTTTTTCTACCAGCTCGTGGCAGCATTGGCTAAAGAAATGGGTGATGCTTATCCAGAGCTAGTGAAATCTCAAGCAAATGTTGAGCGCATTATTCGCACCGAAGAAGAACGATTTGCCGAGACTATTGGCAATGGCATGTCTTTGTTAGAAGGTGAAATTGCCAAGCTTAGCGGCAAGATAATTCCCGGTGAAGTAATCTTTAAGTTGTATGACACCTACGGATTTCCGGTAGATTTAACCGGCGATATTGCCCGTGAGCGTGAGCTAGAATTGGATGTAGAAGGCTATGAAAAAGCCATGGAAGGACAACGCCAAGTGGCTAAAGCAGCCAGTAAATTTGGTGTGGATTATCGAGCTGGCATTCGCAGCAAGCAAACAACCGATTTTCAGGGCTATGACCTAGAGCAGTCGGAATCAACGATTAGCGAAATCTATAAAGATAGCGCTGATGTCAGCCGTATAGAGAAAGGTGATGAAGCAGTTATCGTGCTTGAGCAAACGCCTTTTTATGCAGAATCTGGTGGCCAAGTTGGCGATACAGGGACGATCACCACTGACACGGGTACTTTTGCAGTGCAAGACACTCAGAAAACCCAAGCAGCGATTTTGCACATTGGCGTAGTCACTGAAGGTTATATCGAAGCAACTTCAGCCAAAGCTGGGATTGACCATGAGCGCCGCCAAGCGATTAAGCTTAATCATTCAGCAACTCATCTAATGCATGCTGCATTGCGCACTGTGCTAGGCGATCATGTCGAGCAGAAAGGCTCTTTGGTAACCGAAGCTAGATTGCGCTTTGATTTCTCTCATTTTGAAGCAGTAACCGCAGCGGAATTAGAGCAGGTAGAAGACTTAGTAAATGCTGAGATTCGTGCTAATCACTCGGTTGTGACTGAACTAATGAGTTTAGATAGTGCTATAGAAGCAGGCGCAATGGCGCTGTTTGATGAAAAGTATGACGATGACGTTCGTACTCTTAAAATGGGTGATTTTAGCTTTGAGCTTTGTGGCGGAACCCATGCCCAGAGAACGGGAGATATTGGTGTATTTAGAATCTTATCTGAATCTGGTGTCTCAGCAGGCGTAAGGCGTATAGAGGCTGTTAGTGGCAGAGCGGCGATTACAGCAATACGCGCTCAGAGCGAGTTATTACTCTCTGCAGCAGGCGCCATTAAAACCAGTCCTGATAATTTGGCAGATCGCGTTAAGCAATTAGCCGAACAAACCAAAAAACAGCAGCTAGAAATACAGGGCCTAAAACAAAAACTGGCGTCTGGCGGCGGTCAAGCCGACAACCAACCAGCAGTTGAGATCAAAGGAATCAAAGTCATTACTCGGTTTATTGATGGTGTGGATAACGCCACCTTGCGTCAATTAACGGATCAATATAAAGCAGAGTCCGGAAAAGCCGTGATTGCGCTAGCGACCATAGAAGATGATACTGTGCGACTAGTGGCTGGCGTTACAGATGCCGAAACTGCGCAAATCAAGGCCGGGGATGTGGTAAAGCATATCGCTGGCATTACGGGCGCTCGTGGCGGTGGCAGAGCAGACTTTGCTCAAGCTGGTGGCGGTGACCCTGCTAAAGTAGAAGAAGCGCTGGCCAGCGTCGCTGATTTTGTCGACAGCAAATTAAGTTAAAAATAGGTCAAAAAAGATAGGCAGTAGCACCTTTTCCTGCTGTGAAGAAAGTAAACGTATCACCAGATACTAAAGGATATCCGTGGCAACACTAGTACAAAAATACGGTGGCACCTCGGTCGGCTCAGTTGAGCGGATTGAGAACGTCGCCAGAAAAGTGATCGAATGGAAAAACAAAGGCGACGGTAACGATATCGTTGTCGTTGTTTCCGCCATGAGCGGTGAAACTAACCGTTTAATCGGCTTAGCAGAGTCGATTATAGAAAACCCTGAACGCAAAAGCTCACGCGAATACGATGTACTGGTCTCCACCGGTGAGCAAGTGACTGTCGCTTTACTATGCATGGCATTGCAAAAGCTAGGCCAAGAAGCGATTTCTTATACTGGCTGGCAAGTACCTTTGCGCACAGATGGTAGCAATAGCAAAGCTAGAATAGAAAGCATTGATCCAGAAAACCTTAGCCGCGAACTAAAAGCTGGAAAAGTAGTCGTTGTCGCTGGATTTCAAGGCGTAGATGACGACAACAATATCACCACACTAGGGCGTGGAGGTTCTGATACAACTGGCGTTGCTCTAGCGGCTGCTATCGGTGCCGATGAATGTCAAATTTTCACAGACGTTGATGGCGTATACACTACGGACCCAAGAGTCGTCAAAAAAGCACGTAGACTCAACACCATCACCTTTGAAGAAATGCTAGAAATGGCTAGCCTTGGCTCCAAAGTGCTGCAAATTCGTTCTGTAGAGTTCGCTGGAAAATACAACGTGCCATTGCGTGTGCTGTCATCCTTTGATGAAGGGACGGACAATCACGGCACACTAATAACTTATGAGGATGACGAAATGGAAAAACCAAAAGTCACGGGAATCGCCTTCACAAGAGATGAGGCGGAAGTAAAAGTCAGTAATGTAAAAGACACTCCGGGCGTAGCGGCGACAATACTAGGCGCTATTGCGGACGCCAATATAGATGTCGATATGATCGTACAAAATATTGGTACTGATGATAGAACAGACTTTACATTTACCGTTAAGCGCAATGATTACGATGAAGCCGTAACCGTACTAAACAAACTCCGTGAAACCATCGGTGATGATATTAGTATCAGTGGCGACTCTTCCATTGCTAAACTATCTATTGTCGGCGTTGGTATGAAATCACACGTTGGCGTAGCAAGTGCCATGTTCTCAACCCTAGCGAAAGAAGGTATCAATATCCGCATGATCTCTACCTCAGAAATTAAAGTTTCTGTTGTAATAGACGAAAAATACCTGGAACTAGGGACCAGAGCATTGCACGACGTTTTCGAGCTAGAAACACCTAGAGAAATGCGCGCCTAATATAAACAACTATCTAGATAACAGAGAAAGTAGCAACCTATTTAGTGAAGAGACTAATAAAAATCACTTCATTAAATGCTGGAGAACAAGAAAGCCAAAGAAAAAGTAAATATTCTGCTTTGAGCACTTTACCAAGACAGAAAGGGGCGTTATTATGTGCGCCCGATTAGGTAAATCCAAATATCTAGTCAACAGATATCAAAACGGATAGGTGGCCGAGTGGCTGAAGGCGCTCCCCTGCTAAGGGAGTATAGGGTTTGTAGCCCTATCGAGGGTTCGAATCCCTCCCTGTCCGCCATTTTCT
>CAKMZF010000036.1:0-3929 GCA_929200405.1 uncultured Gammaproteobacteria bacterium
TAACGGCGATTGCACTCATTCTGATATCTGGGTTATCTGCGATATGCCACATTGGCTCACCAGTAGCATAGCCCAACATGCCAATACCGATACCAGCACCGAACATCATAGAGAACCATGAGAAGTTAGAGAACTCTGGCACTCCATCCTCTGCTCCCAACTTGGTTCTTCCCCATTTTGGATATATCGCGACAGCTATACAGACGATGATAAAAAAGGCTACGGAATAAGTGTAGTAATAATTTAAGTGATTAAAAGACCATGTCTTCATTGCGCCTAAAATCTTCCCCGCGCCTTCTGGATCAAAAAATGCCCATATCACAATCAAGGCAATAACGATTTTTGAGATTGCTGCAACGGTTTGGTTAAAGCCTTTATAAAAGCCTTGCTCCTGAATCCCAATGTTCAGTTCTTTAAGTGGCGGCTGTATTGCCATAGATATACTCCTATCTTTTAAGTAATTAATTTTAATTCTTTGTTATTGTAAATTTTGAAATTTGCTGTTCACAACAAATTAAGCTATATATTTATGCTAAATTGCTACACTATAATTATCAATGTTTTTTTGTATCTAGCCTATACCTTAGCGACTCTTTTTAACTTATATGTTGTTAAATTTGGCGTAGTTAGAAACTTTAATTACTTTTCATATACTATTTTTTAGCTTATCATTCAAATCTATGCTCTAAAATATAGGATTACCAATAACTAATCGGCAAAAAGTCCATGTTTACTGCTATATTCCGCTTTTTCGAATCGAAAATACCAGCATATCCAGACAGCACGCTGGAAACTCCACCCTCCGACCTTAAGAATTTTTGCTTGCATTATACTAAAGGTATATGGCCGGTTCTCATTGTAATGTCTGTTATCACCGCTATCGCTTCGGCTCTTGAGGTATATTTATTTAGCTTTATGGGACAATTGGTCGATTGGTTAGTACAGCATGACCCCAAGGACTTTCTGCAACAGGAAGCTGGCACGCTATTAATCATGGCTGCCATTTTGGTTGTTCTCATGCCTGCCCTGTCTTTCTTACACGGCGCTATCGTTCATCAGACATTGTTGGGTAATTACCCAATGACTATTCGTTGGCGTGCACATCGCTACCTGTTGCGTCAGAGCATGACTTTCTACCAAAATGACTTTGCAGGTCGCGTGGCAACCAAACTTATGCAGACGGCGCTATCCATTCGCGAGAGTGTCCTTAAACTGATGGATGTGCTGGTCTATATCCTCGTTTACTTCGTGGCGATGGTTTTTATCATGGCGCAGGCAGACTGGAGAATGATGTTCCCTATACTCACTTGGTTAGTTCTCTACCTTGGGCTGCAAGCGATACTTATCCCAAAGCTCAAACGTATTTCGACCGAGCAAGCCAATGCCCGCTCGCTAATGACCGGCCGTATAGTCGACAGCTATACTAATATATTGACGATTAAGCTGTTCTCTAACAATGCTCAAGAAGAAATATACGCCAAAGAAGGCATGGATATTTTCCTGCAAACCGTCTACCAACAGATGCGTTATGTGACTCTACTTAACGCAGGCATTCAAACCCTGAACCACCTACTGACTTTCAGTGTAGCTGCTCTATCTATTTGGCTGTGGATGAATGATAACATTTCGGTGGGCGCTATCGCTATCTCTGTAAGCTTGGCTCTACGTCTCAATGGCATGTCACAATGGATTATGTGGGAGCTTAGTTCATTATTTGAAAGTATTGGCATGGTTGCCGATGGTATGAGCATGCTCTCAAAGCCAATTGATATCAAAGATGACGAAAACGCTAAACAGCTGTCCGTTACTCAGGGTAATATTAATTTCACAGATGTATGCTTTCATTATGGTAAAGACTCTGGCGTGATTGACAACCTATCCCTGCATATAAAGCCAGGCGAGAAAGTTGGTCTGGTTGGTCGATCAGGCGCAGGAAAATCAACTGTCTTGAACCTGCTGCTGCGTCTTTATGATATCGAGTCCGGAACCATTCAAATAGATGATCAAAATATTCACCATACCACTCAAGAGAGTTTGCGCGCACAAATCGGCATGGTCACCCAAGACACCTCGCTACTGCATAGATCCGTTCGAGAAAACCTTCTCTATGGTAGACCCGATGCAACAGAGGCTGACATACAGCAAGCACTCAAACTCACTAAAGCTACTGAATTCGTGGAAAGCTTGACTGATCCAGAAGGTAATCACGGACTAGATGCTTTGGTTGGGGAGCGTGGTGTTAAACTCTCTGGCGGCCAGAGACAGCGAATAGCTATCGCTAGAGTCCTACTCAAAAACGCCCCTATTTTATTGTTGGATGAAGCAACCTCTGCATTAGACTCTGAAATAGAGTCCGCCATACAAGACAGCCTTTACAAATTAATGAAAGGCAAAACCGTTATCGCCATTGCACATCGTCTCTCCACGATTGCCGCAATGGATCGCTTGATAATACTTGATCAAGGAAAAGTAGTTGAGCAGGGCAAACATGAAGATTTAATCCAGAGTAATGGCATTTATGCACAACTATGGAAACATCAAACCGGCGGCTATCTGCCAACTGCTGACCACACAATAGAGCAACCAATAAACTAAATATTAAGAGGCAAATATAAAACCGTTTTTCTCAGGAAAACTATTCCTTATTAGTAGATCAGAGATGGCGCAGCCAATTCCTAAGCTCTAAAGTCCGTTGCGCGTCGGTTTGGGCTTGCGGCGTTGTCCCAAATTTCTCAGCTACCGTAGGACTATCTGCTAGGGCAGACAAATCTGAAATTAACTCTGTAGATTCCGAGAAAATGCCATTTTTCACCCGCAAAGTATCAGCTACATCCCGCGGTCTCATCTCCGGATGATATTGGGTTCCCCAAAAATCCACACCCTGCTCTTGATAAGCAAAAGCCTGCACCTTGCTATGCGCATTCTCAGCAAGCAACAAAGCACCCTCAGGCAGCGTTTGCACCTCATCTCGATGTATAGCTGCTGCCGCGTAAGAAACTTGCCGTCCTTCCATCATAGGATGCGTTGCACCAACAGTCGTTAGTTGAATATTTGTCGCTAAGCCTATTTCAAAACCGTTAGCTGAGGCAACTAATTTGCCCCCAAGCAAACTTGCGGCTAATTGCATACCATTACAGGAACCTATTGTCGGCAAACCTAAATCAAACACGCGCTCCATCAAATCACGCAATGGTTTTGCCTCCACGGCATCAACCGACCAAGCCACATTTGCCCCAGAAAAAGCTATCCCGTCACAACCTGATAATAGCTTCTCATCAATGTCTTTTTCATATGGAAAAACCGTGATGTATTCATTATCTGGCTCGCAATACATAAATGACCTGATATAGCAATCAGCAGGGCTAACCAAACCATACTCTCTCGCATGATCTAACAAGTCTTGGGTATTACTTTCAACGATAATAACTTTTTTCATAGCTCTCAAACTTATCTAATAGAGGCAACTTGATATATACAAACTTTTTTTGAAAAGTTTACAGCCTCAGATTAATAAGACTCCTCTGGTTAATGAAGCGGTTAAGTTTGAGCGACTATTATACGCCGGCTTAAAAACAGCGGTGCTCAATAAACGACACCAATACACATATTTACTATAGATAAAGGCTAGGCTCAATGAAAAATTTCAAACTACTCCCACTTGCATTCGCTCTACTTGCTCTAGCGGCATGTACTGAGGAGAAAAAAGAGACTCAGAAAAACGCAGAGGAGAAAACTGCGGAAGTTGCTCAAAAGGCGAATGACGCAGCAAATCAAGCCAAAGCTGAGGAAGAGGCAGCAGCAAAAAAGAAAGCTGAAATGAAAGCAGCAGAGGAAGCTAAAGCAAAAGAAGCTGAAATGAAGGCGACAGAAGAGGCTAAAGCAAAAGAGGCTGAAATGAAGGCGGCAGAAGAGGCTAAAGCAAAAGAGGC
>CAKMZF010000036.1:4029-11788 GCA_929200405.1 uncultured Gammaproteobacteria bacterium
AAGAGGCAGCTAAAGTCGCAGCAGAAGCAGCAGCCACCAAATCTGTCACTGAGACAATGGCCGATACTGCCATAAAAACTGCAGAAGCTGCTGGCGTCCAGATAGATGAAAAAACCAAAGCTGCGGCACAAGCTGTTATCCAAGCTGCTGAGGCCGCTGGTGTTGATATTGAAGGTGGTGCTAAAGCTGCAACAGAAGCGGCTCAGAAAATAGCTGAGTCTGCTGGTGTAAACTTAAAAGACGGTGCTGCAAACACAACTGAAGCAGCTATGAAAGTAGCAGAAGCTGCTGGCGTGAAGATAGACGAGAATGCTAAGGCTGCTGCTGAAGCCGCCCTTAACTTGTTAAAAGACGCAACTTCAAGTCAGTAAAAATTTCCATCCCTTTATTTAGGGGATTTGTAGAATCAAAAAAGCCGAGATTTATCTCGGCTTTTTTGATTCATCTTAAGTCGGGTAGCCTTGCAGCAAGTTGAGTTTATGTAGCAATAGCGTTTCTTCTCTCGGCCAATACACCGAAGAAAACACAATACCTTTTTCTAAAAAAGCTGGCGGCTGTGACTCCGCTCGTTTTTGACGTCGACTGGTTAAATCATGAATAATCAGGTCTCGCAGCTCTCGTATAACAGCAGCATACTTTTTACCATCTCCATCGTTAATTAATAAATTATTCAACTCAAAAGGGTCAGTTTCCAGATCATATAACTCATCTTCATCGCCATATACCGCAACATATTTCCACTGCTTTTGGTAACAGATTTTCTGAAAACTAACATCTCCGGAATGACCATAGTGCTCCAACACCATATGCTCTCGCTGTTGCTGCCCTCTACATAGCCCCAATAGGCTTTTGCCATCGGCCTGTTCAAACGCTGTCATCAATTCTGGATCTCCGCACTCTATCGGATTCGCCTCGGCAGCCTCCCATAAAGTAGCGGCTACATCCGTCAAGTTCACAGCACTAATAACCGTTTGATTCGCAGGTATTTTCTCTGGCCAACGCATCACTAGCGGCACTTTTGCAACCTCTTCGGTGAAGGTCGAATACTTATCCCAAACTCCCCCGTGACTCGCAATGCCATCGCCATGGTCCGCAGTAATCACCAGCAGCGTATTATCCGCCAATCCAAGTCGTTGCATTGCCTGCTCAATACGACCAATAGCAGCATCAGTCTGCAAACCCTGCGCATAACATCTCGCTATCACTCGTTGCCATGTTTCCCACTCTGACCAACGCTCATGGGCGCGATGTAAACAACGCAAATCTCTATGTGCTTTATAGCGTAAAGGTTTGTCGGCTAAGGTTTCTCGAAAACTTGGGTATTCCGTAATATCACTTGGGTTGACCATATCCGAAAATTCTTGACTGGGATAGTATGGGTGATGCGGCCCCCAAAAGCTGATTAACATGGAAAAAGGTGTCGTGCTGTCGGGCTTGGCTGCCGCATCGTTAGTCAATTTCTCCAATTGTTTTATCGCCATATCTGCCATAAAAAATTGCTCATGGACTTCTGAAGAGCCTCGCAGAATACCGGCACCATCCATAAAATCCCAAGGTTCTACAGGATCCATCAATACCGAGGTTCCATTTAGCCCTGGCCGCATTAGATGGTGCTCTATCAAGCACTGAGGTTGCGGCTCACCAATCCGGTGTAGATACGATTTATAAGCCTCGCTACCATATAAGTTTCCATATTCGGGCAAACTCCAGCCTTGTAGACCAAAATCCTCTGGGAGCTTGCCAACACCACAATGCCATTTTCCAAAATAGTAATTTTGATAACCTTGCTTGGCTAAAATATCAGAATATAATTGCTCATCCTCGGCAAAGTCGCGTCGATTGTCCGGAATTGGATACTCACAATTCCAACGCATGCCGTGTTTATCGGGGCGCTTTCCGGTCAACAAGCTAGCACGCGATGGGGTACAAACAGGTGTCACGCAATAGGCATTATCAAACCACGCACCTTGCTTAGAAATCCTCTCCAAATTCGGCCAATGGTAATCCCAGTTCGGACGGTATGATTGTTTGCCATAATGGCCTGCAAAAGCCACATGATCTGCCACAATCATAATAATATTGGGTTGAGATGTGTGGGATTTATTTTGCATAGCGTGCTATCTGAAACGAGTAAGAGAGCTGCAATATAAGTAGATTTTTCGTTGCTGTAAACTGATAACCCTTTTTCAGCAATAATTACCCACTATCAGAGTCAATATTTTATCCCTTATAGAGACCTCAGCATAAGCCATATTTCAAAATTTATTGCTTGAGGTTTGTCAGCTCTCAGATGTGCCGTTAGCACCATGACCTTATTGTTCGCAAGTTTTTCCGCCTTGAAGCTAAGAAGATTATTATGACTGAAGGTGTCGCACAATCGAGTTCAATGAATGCCGTTGATGAGGGTGGTTTTATTTATCGGCAAAGTGTGGCAGCAGGGTACTTTATTGCTAGGTGATGCAGTTGCGTTGTAGGTAGATGTCACGTACAGTTCAACGTAGACGCTAGATTCAAGTGAGGATTAAAGCTAAAAAATGGGTCGCACTCCTAATTTAGGCTAAACCGCTCAATTATGCTGTAAAGTCTCTAATCCTAAGTATCTTCTGCTAAGGTGTAAAATACAAATTCAAACTGTCTATTATTTTAACGACTGCGAGAAACCATTATGTCAGTTCTTTTTTCTTTAATTGTGATCATTGTTGTTGCTGCTATTTTGGTAGTCGCGGCGTTTGCTTTCATAAAATTGCTGCAACTTATTTTTCCAGATGCTATTGGTGAGGGAAGTGGTCGAGTGTCTGGCTGGCTAGAGTGGTTTAGGAACTCTATCGTGCCGAAGTTCGTTATTGTCGGCGTACTGTCTATCGTTATGCTAGTGCCCTTTGATATGTTGCGAGGCGTGGTTTCAGAAAGGCATGGCCATTACCGAAGTGTATTGCAAGATATCTCAGAGACATGGGGCGGCCCTCAGCAAATTTATGGTCCGATGTTGGTGATACCATTTGTTGAGACTTATACAACTTTAGAGATAATCACGGATAAAGAGGGTAATGAGAAGGAAGTCAGTAAGACTTATGAGAAGGACAAGCATTTTGTGATACTGCCAGAGCAGTTGAATATTGATTATCAACTGCAAGATGATCTTCGCCAGAGAGGTATTTACAAGTCTCTAGTTTATACCAGTGATATTCAGCTTAGCGGTGAGTTTGAAATTCCAGATTTAACCCCTTTAAGCAAGCATATTAAGACCATAGAATATGACAAAGCCTATTTGGCGGTGCGTCTTAGCGATATCCAAGCAATTAATGAAATTTCTCCAGTAACCTGGAATCAGCAGTCTTTCCGGTTTGATTCGGGCCTACAGTTAGCCATTCATAAAGGCAGCCAAGCTCAGATAGACACGACAGCTGAATATAGCAAAGCTGGACGAATGGTTCGCAATGCTGTGGAGTCTACAAGCTCTGCAAACCATGCTTCTATACCGCCAGGTTTTCATGCAAAATTATCGGGCATTAATGCCGGTCAACCATCGAGTTTTTCTATTCAGTTGAATGTCAATGGTTCTTATGGCCTGCGCTTTGCTCCTTTTGGTCGGGTGACGGATGTTATTATGAAATCGACGTGGCCACATCCAAGTTTTCAAGGCTCAGTGCTGCCTAATTCACATGATATTTCTGACCAAGGCTTCACAGCGGAATGGCATATCCCTAGCATTGCTAGAAACTACCCACAGAGCTTTGTGCTAGAAAATACTTCGGTCGATATCGGTGAGTTTCAAGCGGGTGTTGATCTGGTGGAAACGGTGAGCTTATATAGCAAAGTTACCAGAGCGGTAAAATATGGCATATTATTCATCGGCCTGACGTTTCTGACCTTTCTTATCTTTGAGATCGGCGCAATTCGTAAGCGGTTGCATATTATTCAGTATGCTTTAATTGGTGGCGTGTTAGCGCTATTTTACTTATGTCTTTTATCTCTTTCTGAACATATGCAATTTTTGCAGTCTTATTTGGTATCAGCAGCGATTTGCATATCTATTATCTGTTTATATACTTGGGCGGCGACGCGAAGTTTCTTTAGGGCGATTATTATTCTCGTGCTATTAGCGGCGTTATATACAGTGCTTTACGCGTTGTTAAATTTAGAGGATTATGCGCTATTGGTTGGCACGGGATTATTGCTCGTCGTGACGATTGTGCTGATGTATATTACTCGTCATATTAACCACGCTTCGGTGACAGATGCCGTGCCTGCTTCCGAAAAAGCTTAAAAACATAGATAGCAATATAAAAAGAAGGATGCTCATGACAGATTTTACCCAAACGACTCAGCCAACGGCTTCGCATTATATCAATGGGAAATATGTAGAGACCGCGCATACTGAGGCATTTGAGAGTATTTATCCGGCTACCGGAGAGGTAATTGCAACGCTTCATGTGGCAGACCAAACCACACTAGATCAAGCGGTGGCAGCAGCTAAAGCGGCACAAAAAGTCTGGGCAAAAACGCCAGCGGTGGAGCGTGGTCGCATTTTGCGTCGTGCGGCAGATATTATCCGAGAGAGAAACCAAGCGCTCTCCGAGCTGGAAACTTATGACACTGGCAAGCCGATTCAGGAAACGCTTTATGTGGATCCTACCTCAGCCTATGAAGCCTTGGAATATTTTGGTGGTATCGCTGCCAGTATTACGGGCGAGCATATCGATTTAGGCGACTCCTTTGCTTACACTCGCCGAGAGCCTATAGGGGTGTGTGGTGCGGTTGGAGCATGGAACTACCCTATTCAGATTGCATGCTGGAAAGCAGCGCCAGCGCTAGCCTGTGGTAATAGTATGGTTTTCAAGCCTTCTGAGCTAACGCCATTAACCGCTTTAAAAGTGGCAGAAATACTAACCGAGGCTGGTTTGCCAGATGGTGTCTTTAATGTGGTTCAAGGTTTTGGTGCTGTGGGCGCAGAACTTGTTAGCCACCCTCAAGTTGATAAAGTGTCTCTCACCGGTTCAGTTGCTACGGGTAAGCGGGTGATGCAAGCCGCGAGTGAGAGCTTAAAAGCAGTGACTTTAGAACTTGGTGGCAAGTCTCCGTTAATTATTTTTGAGGATGCCGATATTGAGAATGCGATCAGTGGGGCGATGCTGGGCAACTACTATAGCAGTGGGCAGGTATGCTCAAATGGCACAAGAGTTTTTGTGCATAAAAGTATCAAGCAAGCCTTTATTAGTCGCCTTAAAGAGCGAGCTGAGAACATGATTCTAGGAGATCCGATGGATATGGAAACCCATATGGGACCGTTGGTATCACGAACGCAATGTGACAAAGTTCGCGACTATATCCGTATCGGTCAACGCGAAGGCGCTACTCTAGCATTTGGCGGCGGTGATTATGGTAAAGGGGAGCAAAGTTTATACGTTGAACCCACCGCTTTTACCGATGTAACCGATGATATGCGTATTGCTAGGGAAGAGATTTTTGGACCGGTGATGTGCATCTTGGATTTTGAAGAAGAAGCCGAGGTTATTGCCAGAGCCAATGCGCTAGATGTGGGTTTATCAGCAGGTGTGTTCACTAAAGATATCCAGCGTGGGCACCGAGTCGTTGCCGAATTACAAGCCGGCACATGTTGGATTAATAACTACAATTTGGCGCCTGTCGAAGTGCCATTTGGTGGGGTTAAGCAATCGGGCATTGGCAGAGAGAACTCTAAAGCCGCGATTGAGCATTACACTCAGCTGAAAAGTGTCTATGTTGAGATGGGTGATGTTGACTGCGGTTATTAATGCAGAGCAAGTCGGTTGCGTCAATTAATCTCGCTAAATTTTCGGTGAAATAAAAGCTTAACTCACTGAAAATAATATGATTATCCCTGTGAAACTTGTGATAAGATACTGTCCAGTATAGCTAAATATAATAACGATAAATCGCATTGCAGTGAGCGCCTCTGCTTAGGTGAGCTGCAATGCACGGGAACTGTCATGGCCAAACTTTATTATTACTACTCATCAATGAATGCAGGCAAGTCAACGACTTTACTGCAATCCAGTTTTAATTACCGTGAGCGCGGTATGCATACTCTGATTTGGACAGCAGCTATTGATGATCGGTTTGGCGAAGGCCAGGTTGCCTCTCGGATTGGCATTCACGAGCCTGCCAGCCGTTTCCACAAAGAAGATAATATATTCCAACTCACTAAATCCTCACACGAACATCGCGAGATATCCTGCGTGTTGATAGATGAAGCGCAGTTTTTGACCAAAGCACAGGTCTGGCAGTTAACCCATATAACCGACACCTTAAAAATCCCTGTGTTATGTTATGGCATACGCACAGATTTCCAAGGTCAGCTATTTGAAGGTAGTCAATGGCTATTAGCATGGGCTGATGAATTGGTAGAGCTAAAAACCATTTGTCACTGTGCCAGAAAAGCCACTATGGTGGTGAGAGTCAATGCCAAGGGCGAGACGATACGCCAAGGCACTCAGGTGGAAATAGGCGGCAATGATCGCTATGTGCCACTTTGTCGCACCCACTTTAAAGAAGCGATGCTAACCAAAAGTTGCACTGGTGAGACAAAGCTGGCGCAAGAGAGTCCTCAACAACATCAGTCGCATAACCAGCCAGAAAGCCAACAAAATCTGCTTAAACATTAAACGAGTCATTAGGAGCGATGGTAATACTCTAGCCAACCCAGACTCTCCTCTGTTGTCCCCTTAGGTTTATATTCTGCACCAACTGCTTGATGCCAGCCCAGATCTTGCAAATAAGCTAACACAAAGCCATAGTTCACTTCGCCATTACCGGGTGCTGGTGTACCGCGATCCGGAACGCTGGCGATCTGAATGTGCCCGATGATTGGCAAATATTTTTTAAGTCGGCTACAAATATCACCGCCCATTTGCTGCATATGATAGATATCAAATAACAGCCGGAGATTAGGTTCGGCTAACTCAGTAATGATGTCGTGTGCTTGTTCGGCAGTTTGCAGAAAATAGCCCGGTGCATCTTTGTTATTCAGCGGCTCGATCAGAATCGTAATGCCTTTTGGCCTCGCCAACTCGCAGGCGTAGCGGATATTGTCAATAAAACAGTCATGGGCAGCAGCACCCGAAGCAAAGCCAGCCAGCAGATGTACATTTGGCACTTCCAGCGTTGCGGCATAATCTAGTGCCTGTATTATGGAAGCCTTTGCCTGCTTCTCTCTACCAACAATAGCCAACATGCCCATTTCATTGATACTGCCGCGAGCGCTGTTCAGTGAAATCATTTTGATGTTGTTTTTATGTAGGGCCGCTTTTATAGCTTCGGGAGTATATTGATAAGGCCAATGACACTCCACTGCATCAAAGCTAGATTTTGCGGCGGCTTCGATAGCCTCAATTAACGATAGCTCAGTCCATAAAAACCCAAGATTTGCGGAAAACTTCATTTCTACTGCCTAGCCTTCTCCTAATGTCATAGCGCTATATTATACTAATCGCTCTACAAAATGGATATTTGGCATCTGTAAAATGAAGACCAGTTATGTCCTGCTGCCACCAAACCCTGTTCTATCACCGAAAACTTATGTCAAATATAACTACAGATACTGCGCTTACAAAGCGCTCAATCAAATCGCTCATTTTTACCTTTGCTAAAATAGGGCTGTTGTCTTTTGGCGGCCCAGCAGTGCAGATTTCGCTAATGCATCGGCTATTGGTGGAGAAGAAACGCTGGCTGGATGATAAGCAGTTTTTAAATGCGCTAAATTTTTGCATGCTCTTGCCAG
>CAKMZF010000036.1:11888-19845 GCA_929200405.1 uncultured Gammaproteobacteria bacterium
GCTGGCTGGAAATTACGGGGCACAGTGGGTGGTTTGATTGCGGGTTTGCTATTTGTGTTGCCCGGTGCTGTGGTCATCTTCTTGCTGGCCTATATCTATGCGCTATTTGGCAGCGTGAGTTTTATTAAGACTTTATTCCTTGGTATCAAAGCGGCTGTCTTGGCGATTGTGATTCAGGCATTGCTGCGCGTGGCACAGCGTGCTTTACAGGGGGTAGCTCATTGGGTTATCGCAGGTATAGCATTTCTCGGGCTTTTTGTGGTCAATCTTCCCTATCCATTGATTATTTTATCTGCCGGTCTCTACGGTTTATTGTTCGTTAAATCTGCTACTAAAGCACCGAGTAGTGTGGCAACAGATAGAATCTCAGTTAAAAAAACCGCCGTTACAGCATTGCTATGGCTGACTATTTGGTTGCTTCCTATTGCAGGTGTCTACTATTTCAGCGGCGTAGATATTTTGGCAAATCTCGGGGTGTTTTTCTCAAAGCTGGCGGTAGTCACCTTCGGTGGAGCCTATGCTGTTTTGGCTTATATGAGTCAAGATGTCGTTAACGCTCATGGATGGTTGACGGCAGGAGAAATGATGGATGGGCTGGGACTAGCAGAAACCACGCCTGGGCCATTAATATTGGTCACCGAATTTGTGGGCTTTATTGCCAGCCACCATGAGGGCGGTTTGCCAATAGCGATAGCTGGGACGTTAGTTACGCTTTGGGCAACTTTTACCCCCTGTTTTTTATGGATTTTTGTTGCCGCGCCCTATGTGGAATGGATATCAGCCCAACCTCGTTTGAATAGCGCACTGTCAGCAATTACAGCTGCCGTGGTTGGGGTGATTGTAAATTTATCTCTATGGTTCGGTCTGCACATGCTTTTTGCCACAGTCAATCTGCAAAGCTATGGAATGCTTTCTGTTTGGCTGCCAAATATCGAGACTCTACACTGGCAAGCTCTATTGTTAACAATCATTTCTGGTCTCTTGCTGTTAAAACTTCGCTGGAGCATTGTGAAAGTTTTAATGGCAGCAGCTATCTTGGGCTGGTTTCTCAGCTTGCTAGCCCGTTAATTTTCATTCACTGAGAAGCAAGCTGATCACTCAGATTTTTAAGTAGCGCAGCTACTGTTATCAGTCAATATCATATCAGCAGCTTTTTCAGCAATCATTATCGTTGGCGCATTGGTATTACCAGAGACGATAGTCGGCATGATTGAAGCATCGACAACTCTCAGCCCTTGGATGCCATGCACTCGCAATCGCTCATCAACCACAGCCATATCATCATGGCCCATTTTGCATGTACCAACGGGATGGTAGATAGTCTGGCTGTACTGTCTAGCAGCATCTAGCAAACCCTCATCTCCACTATACTGACTGCCAGGTACCCATTCCTCGGTAATATAAGGCTTGAGAGAGGCCGATTCCGCAATGGATCTGGCAACCTTAATGCCATCAACAATGGTCTGGCAGTCTTTTTCAGTCGCAAGATAATTTGGGTGAATCTTTGGATATGCCAGAGGATCTGCTGATGACAAGGTGATGTGACCTGCGCTCTCCGGTCTCAGCTGACAAACTGACATCGTAAATGCTGAGAAAGGATGCGCCCCTTCGCCGGGTTTATCAGCGCTGAGTGGCTGCATATGAAACTGGATATCTGGCCGCACTTCATCAGGGTTTGATTTGGTGAAAATAGTAACCTGACTGGCGCTGAGGGTTAGCGGACCTCGGCGAAACAGAATATATTGCACGCCAACCAACATTTTTCTAAACCAGTTTCCGACCTCATTGTTCAGGGTAGACATGGTGGTTTTATAAACCAGCCGTACTTGTAGATGATCTTGTAGATTTTGACCCACACCCGGTAAGTGTTTGACAATGGGGATATTATGCTCAGCTAACATGGCGGTATCTGCCACGCCGGAAAGCATTAAGAGATGCGGCGAGTTAATCGCACCACCGCAGAGTATTACTTCTTTTTCTGCAAAAACCTGTTGGATGGTGCCGCTATTTTTGTGTTGAGTTAACTCAATGCCCTTGGCTGTTGGCTCCGCAGATGTTGCATCTGTATCAGACTCTATGAGAATTTTGATTACTTGAGTATTGGTGAGCACCGTTAAATTATCACGATGCTTAGCTGGCTTTAAGAACCCCTTAGCGGTACTCCAGCGGAACCCTTTGAATGCGGTTTGCTGAAAATAGCTAACGCCTTCTTGTTTCTCACCGTTATAGTCATCATTCCAAGGAATGCCGATGTCTATCGCGCCCTGAATAAACTTATCTGCGATTTTACGCCTAAGCCTTAGATCGGATACTTTTAGCGGACCGCCAACGCCATGAAACTTATCGGCACCGCGCTCTTGGTCTTCTGATTTTTTGAAATAGGGCAAGACATCTTGATAACCCCAGCCTTTATTACCAAGATCACGCCATTCATCAAAATCTTCCGGTTGACCACGAACATACAACAGCCCATTCAGAGAGCTTGAACCTCCCAATACTTTGCCGCGAGGCCATTGGAGCTGACGATTATTAATACCTGGATCAGGCTCTGTCATATAACACCAATCGGTTTTAGGGTGATGCATGGTTTTAAAATAACCGACAGGGATATGAATCCATGGATTATTGTCTTTGCCCCCAGCTTCTATCAATAAAACGCGATTGTTCGGATCTTCAGAGAGTCGGTTTGCAACGACACACCCAGCAGAGCCAGCGCCGACAATGATGTAATCATACTGTTTTTGAATATCTTGCTTCATATAAAAGTCTCATATTTCGAGACGTATTGTCTCATTTATTTGCTTTATCCCATATTTTATGTTGAAATGCAAATGTTGGGGTACAATTTGTGAAGAAATTTACTTATTATCATTAACAAAATTGGCATTTAGCCGTGCTTTACAGCCCGTCTACCAATTAGTCAGTTTGACTAATCTCACCATATTAGGAGAAGAGAATGTATAAAAAAGAACAAGAAAATCTTTCGCGCAGAGATTTTATGAAAGTTTCCAGCCGTTTTGGCATGACATCCACATTAATGGCAATGGGTGCACTAGGCACTACAGCAACAATGTCACAGGTAGCAAGCGCCGCCGAAGAGACTCAAAAGAAACGCTACGCTATGGAGCCAAAATTCACCCTGAAATTCGGCGCAGCTGGATTTAATGAAACTAACCTAGATATTCAAAAATCAGGTCAACTGTTTTTTGCTAGAGACTTAGAAGAGCGTACAAATGGCGCTATTCGTGTAGAGTTTATCGGTAGCAATCAGATTTGTGGACAAACTGATTGTGTGAAGAAGACTCAGCAGGGAATTGTTGATATTTACTCTGCTTCTACCCAAAACTCAGCTGGTGGTGCTCCTTATCTAAATGTTTTAGATTATGCCTATATGTTCCCTTCTAGGGCATCACAATATCACTTCCTTTACTCAAATAAGAGTGAGGCATTATTAAGAAAACCGTTGAGAGAACGCCATAATGTGCAGTTCCTATTCTCACACTGCGAGCTTCGCGGCCTACAAATGGGACAGAGCTTTGCAGATAAGCCAACCGTGACTTCAGTATCTGAGTTAGCCGGCACTAAGAACCGCGTAACAGGCACTCAGCTTGGCCGTATTGCGATGCAATTAATGGACTTAAACCCGGTACCAGTAGCGTGGGCAGAAACTTTAGATGCGCTAAAGACAGGTCTAATTGATGGCGCAGAAACTTGGATGGGTGCAGTAGCCTATGCTGGCATGGCGCCAGTGGTTTCTCAGGCAGTTGATCTTAAGTTCTTCTGTGGCACAGAACATACTGCGATGAATCTTGATGTGTTTGAAAAATTGGGCTCAGAACTTCAAAACGATGTGATGGAATCAGCATACTGCGCGCAAATATTCACGCAGGGCATGAACGAAGCGTCGCTATTTGATATTGTCGGTGGTACTACACCACAGAAGCCGGGTACTATCTTTGCAGAAAATAACGTGCGCGTTGCCACGTTATCTGACGAAGAGCTATTAAAAGCTGAGAAGATGTGTTCACCTGAGTACAACCCTGAGCCTTGGGCACAGTGGAGAGAACGCTTAGACAAATGGTCTGGCGGGCATGATACTTATAAAGAAATTTACGATATTGCACGTGAGATTCCGAAAGATATGTCGGCGGTGAACGTGAAACCTAACCGTTGGTGGAGAAGCTAATCACTAGCTAAAAACATGGTCTGGTAGCTACTCAGCTATCAGGCCATTTCCGGTCTTTTGTTTTTTGTCACGCTACTTCAATGGGTCATGATCATGTCTATCATCAAAGTTATTCTGAATTGGCTTGATGCCAATATCGAAAAAGTTATTATTATCGTTTCTTATGTGACGATGGCGGGAATTATTTTTGTCGAAGTAATTCGCCGTTTTGTTTGGAATGCCCAAGTACCATGGAGTACTACGATTCCGGTGCTGCTCTTCCTATGGCTGACATGGTTTGGTTGCTCATACAACATCAAAACGCGAACGCATTTAGCCTTAACAGAAGTCCGCGCTCGTCTACCTTATACTTTTCAATTTGCCTGTCTAGTAATGGATGCCATCGGCTGGATAGTGTTCGCAATAATCGTTATCTGGTACACCTCTCAACAGGTTTATCTATCTTATGATAATTTTGCCATTGTTGGTGGTACAGACAATGTGATGGAGTGGTGGTTTTACCTTGCTAATCCACTGGCTTGGAGCTTGATTATCTTTAGAGTCCTGCAAAATTTAGTAGAAGATATTCGCCTCTTTAAAGATGGTAAGCCTTTTGCTATGCAAGGCACACTATAACTAGGAGAAAAACATGGATCAAAATACAATTATAATTTTACTCTCACTAGTAATGACAGCACTGTTTGTACTGGGTTTTCCTATCTTTTTGGTAATTGGCTTTTGGGTCGTTGGTGTGAGTATTACCATTGACTTTACCCTTGCGAACATCGGTTCGACTCTGTTTGAAGGACTCAGCTTTTTTGGGCTATTGGCACTGCCATTGTTTGTACTGACCGGTGATATTATCAACGCCGCTGGCATTGCTAAGCGGCTATCCGATTTTGCCTACTCAGTTCTTGGCTTTGCTCGAGGTGGATTAGGCATGGCCTCCATAGGGGCTTGTGGATTGTTTGCAGCAATTTCTGGCTCTAACTCTGGCACGACGGCAACTATCGGTTCTATTATGCATCCGGAGATGAAAAAGGGTGGTTATGAAGAAAACTTTGCAGCAGCGACCATCGCAGCTGGCGGTACCGTGGGAATTATTATTCCACCGAGTATTATCTTCATTGTTTACGGTGCGCTGCTTAACTTAACCATTAGTGATTTATTTGTTGGTGGTATGTTACCGGGACTGTTAATGGTGATCGCGATGATGATTACCTGCTGGATAATCTCACGGGTTAATGGATACGGGCATATCATTAAATTTGAACCGAAGAGAATTGGCAAAAGTGCACTTCGTGCTTATATCGGGTTCTTTGCGATCTTTATCGTGCTTTATGGTATCTACTCTGGTAAATTCTCACCGACTGAGGCAGCTGGTGTAACCGTAGGCTTTTGTTTAATAGCAAGTATATTACTGACCAAAGAATTTAAGATATCAAAGCTGCCCTCAATCCTAATGCGCTCAGGCCAAATTACAGGTATGTTAGTGCCGCTCATCGCCGTCTCTATCGTCATGCAGCAAATACTATCATTGCTAGGTGCGGGAACAGCTATTAGCGAATGGTTCTCCTCAATCGGCAATCCTACGCTAATCTTATTAGCCTGCATGGCAGCGGTATTATTAGCAGGAACGGTATTAGAAAGTCTACCTAATACTATTATTCTTGCCCCAATACTGGCACCAATAGCTTATACGACAGGCGTAGACCCAATTCACTTTGCGGTAATATTTTTAGTGGGTGATGCAATAGGCTTTATCACTCCGCCCTATGGTTTAAACCTATATGTGGCGAGTGGGATAACTGGCATTCCGTATTTCAAAATCGTAAAATCAGTATTACCATATTTATTTGCATTATCAGTGGCATGGATTATTATCGCATTCTATCCGCCGCTATCACTTTATCTACTGCAATTCTCAGGAAAATAATTGAGTGCATTGTGTGACAGGGCATTCATAAAATTTAAGAAGAGCAGTCACCAATGAATATACAATCAGAATCGCCATTTTCTCGTAAGATGGCGATTCTTGAAATTATCAGTCAGGCAAATTTCCCGATTGCTGTAACCAAGATTATTCAAAAGCTCAAACTGCCCAAAGCAACAGCTCATCGTTTAGTACAGCAGCTGCAAGAAGAAGGCTTTGTTTTAAAAGATCCGTTGACTAAAAATCTACTACTGACCAGCAGAGTCGAGAGCTTCGCAACACAAGTCATCACAAATCGGCAGCATAATGGCATCCGTCGGAGAATACTCAAAAACCTTGCCGAAGAAGTCGGAGAAACCTGCAACTGCGCCTGCTTTGACGGTTGCGATCTTATCTATTTAGATCGCGTAGAAACCAACTGGCCAATCAAAATACAACTCACCCCCGGTTCTCATTTGCCTTTAAATGCAACCGCAAGTGGCAAATTATTTCTAGCTTACATGCCAAAAGAGCGCTTAAAGAAAATAAAGAAAATATTGCCCATGGAAGCCAGTACAAAGAACACCATAACCGACTGGAAAGTCATGGAGCGAGAGTGCCAAAAAATAAGAGAGTCGGGGTTCTCGTATGATAACGAAGAATTGCTAGATGGCATGGTCGCAATCGCGATACCAGTATTTAATAAGCAAAAACAAATAGTCCTCACAATAGCCATTCACGGTCCCACCCAAAGAGTCAGCATCCCACAGCTGGAAAAAGCAAAACCTGCATTAGAAGTAGCCGCAGAAAAACTACTAGAGGTGTCGCATTCTTAGTTTTTGTATCCGTTTGGGTTCATAGATTGCCACCTCCAAGCATCTTTCATCATTTCAGCTAAACCACGATTAGCTCGCCAACCAAGTTCTTTTTCAGCCTTTGTTGGATCAGCATAACACGCAGCTACATCACCTGAGCGCCTAGGAGATACAAAGTAGGGAATCGGTAAGTTAGAAGCTAATTCAAATGCATTAATTATTTCCAGAACTGAATAACCATTTCCAGTACCTAGATTATAGATATGAACTCCTGTTTCTGCTCTAATTTTATCGATCGCTTTTAAATGACCTAACGCTAAATCAACCACGTGGATATAGTCTCGTACACCTGTTCCATCTTTTGTTTCATAATCATCACCAAAAACAGCTAGTTTTGGTATTTTCCCTATTGCAACTTGTGTTATATAGGGTAACAGATTATTAGGTATACCATTAGGATTTTCACCTATTAAACCAGACTCGTGTGCACCAACGGGGTTAAAGTATCGCAAGATTGAAATACCCCAACGTTCATCTGAAATGGCCAAATCTTGTAAAATTATTTCTACCATTAACTTTGATGACCCATAGGGGTTGGTAGTACTGCCTATAGGAAAGTCTTCGGATATGGGTAAGATATTAGGATCCCCATATACTGTAGCAGAAGAACTAAATACAAATTTAAAAACCGCAGCCTCTTTCATTGCTTCCAATAATGTCATTGTACCTTGGACATTATTTTTATAATATTCTATCGGTTTCTCTATTGATTCCCCAACAGCCTTCAAACCAGCGAAATGTATTACACTGTCAAATTGGTGCTTTGTAAATATTTCTGTAAGTAATGATTTATCTAAGAGATCACCTTCATAGAAAATACAGTGCTTACCCGAAATTTTTTCTACACGTGTTAGCGATTCTTCAGATGCATTGCTAAGGTTATCAACGACAACTACATCTTCCCCTCTAAGAAGTAACTCTAAAACGGTGTGCGACCCTATATATCCAGCACCACCAGTAACTAAGATAGTCATTAAAAGCCCTTGTTTTTACAAAATTGTTATA
>CAKMZF010000037.1:0-1848 GCA_929200405.1 uncultured Gammaproteobacteria bacterium
CACTCCGAAGAGTGGCTCTTAAGCTTAGCTTAGATAGGCTGGTAGTAATACCATGATGTTCTATTACATCATGCCGCTCATAAAGTTATATCTTATTGATTATCAATGTCTTTAATGTTTATTTTTTAAAACATCTCAATTTATACCCTCTCCATACAACAGTGCCCAGATTACACCTTCGCGCCCATATTCAATGGCTACCAGTTGAATTTATAGGTATCTCATTAAATAGGCTTGCGTTGGCCTCGAGTGATTCGCCGAACAAAGAGCAACTCGGCTACAAGAACTGTCGATAGCGACAATATAAAGTCTATGTCGATATACTCAGGCAAAGGCAACATATAAGCAAAAAATAACACGCGGTGCATCGCAGGTCCGGCTGCCACAGCAAAACCGCGTATCATCCATGCTTTGTGCTGGGGTATATTTCGCTTTTTGATCGCCCGAAGCGCCATCAACGGACACACGATTAACAAAGTACCCCACAAAAAGTTACTAAATATATTGAGCCATGGGAAGCGTTCTGGAAAAGTCGCGGTTAGCCAAACAGCGCTCACACCCGCCACCAAACTACCTACAATGAAGCAGTAGCCTGAAACACGGTGTAGACGAGGTGCACGCTTTAACAAGCTGGGATTCAAATTGACAATTGCGGCAAACATCATCAAGACGCCACCAAGTAGATGACCAAGAATGGGCATAGGGTGTGTACGGTGATGCTGCGTCGTGGAGTTCTCACCGCAATCCTCTTCACCCTCGGCTTCATCATCGTCAAAGGCCGCACAATTATCCAGCAGCTCACTTTGACCAGCACTTGCATTTTGCACCGTTGTGTAAAACCTGTAGGCAGAATTAGCTCCCATAATGAGCGCTAGGCATAGGCAAAATAGAGAAATAACAAGGTAAGAAGTTTTCACGAAAAATATCTCAATATGTGTCTGATCGGCTGGCTAGAACTGATATCCAACACCGAGGGACAATGGACTGTCGGTAAAGTAAAAAAATAAGACGCATTCATTTTCATCATTGAATAAACTACTCGAAGTAAAATAAAACCTAAGACCAATCAGTCATTTCAGTAACTGATTGGTCTATCTCTAGCAAATAATTTCGGCGCCTATTCCTCGTCCTCCGCTTGCTCGCCGAGCTGTTGTAGGGCGTTACTTACTTCAATCGATGAGAGATTTCCGTCTTCATTAGCATCAACCAATTCATATTGCTGCTCAACTTGTTCGATAAACTCTTCGTCCATTGCCTCAACAAGAAAGTACTCATCGAACGTGATCTCACCGTCGTTATTGGCATCCATCCGGGTATACTCCCCCACCGTGCCTTCATCATCCGACTCAATATTACTAATCTCGCTACGCGAGATAACACCATCACCATTAGAGTCGACTTCAATCATGTCTTTGCGCAGGAAATAGCGTTGAAACTCTGTAAACGAAAGTTGCCCGCTATTGTCTTTATCCAACTCTTGAATTATCACTTCAGCTGCTTTTTGTGCTTCATCGCCTTGCAGCTTGCCATCGCTGTTGCTGTCATGCGTGGCAATGGCATATGCGATGATGTCTGGATGGGTTTGCTCAAGGTTTGCAGCAATTACGGTACTCAGGGGTGTCGCTAGTAGCGCTATGGCCGTAGATAGTGTGCTCAAGCTGTATTTCATGTTCTGTCTCCTTCGTTAATTGGAGGCTGCACTATAACGATAAGCTGTCGCAAAGATTTCACAACGACACTGTATTTTGTCGCAATTTGTCGTATAAGGTAACAACAGGGACACACACTTTAATATTGACGAACAATACACCCAAAAAGTAGAGCTTCGGAAATTTCGAATATAAATAT
>CAKMZF010000037.1:1948-6964 GCA_929200405.1 uncultured Gammaproteobacteria bacterium
TGTATTGATCTTTCGTTTTATTACCTAGATGCGTTACTTGCAGCTATGGGTGCTTAAGTATCGATTATCGTTAATCGATTACCTTACCCAGAGGTGGCTTCACTTCTGGGTAACTCTTCGCACTAAGAAGACCAGATTCATAATTACGAGATATTTTCTAACCAACGCTTAAAGCGAGTCACTTTTAATCGGCTAACCACAATAGCTTGCCGGATACCACAGTCACTTTCTATAGCTACTTTCCTATTCAAAGCAGGCTGAATTGACATTACTGCCGACCGGTTAATAAGCATCTGCCTATTCACTCTAAAAAACATCTGCGGGTCACAGACAGACTCATAATAATCCAACTTTTTAAACAAAGCATGGCGCTGATTCTCAATGGTATAAGCGTAGACGATATCATATTCAATTGAAAACAACGCGATAGCACTGATATCAATAACCTCAGATTTCTGTTTGTATCTGCTAATAAACTTTTGCTGATAGACTTTTTTCTGGTCTCCAACACTCAGTTTCTTATGAGCTGATTTGGCGCGTATGGAAGTCACTAAGCGATCGTATTTATCAAGCGCTGAGTTAATCTCTGCTGCTTGATATGGCTTCAAAATATAATCAATCCCATTATTCTTTATCGCTGCTAATGTGTATTGCTCATAGGCCGTACAAAAAATCACTGGAATGACAACATCAATATGTTTAAATATTTCAAAACTATTACCATCGCTAATCTGTATGTCTAAAAAAATTAGGTCTAACTTTTTCTGATGCCTAGACAAGTAATCCACGGTTTCTTCTATGGAATCAAGTATCGCGACTACCTGTCTCTGATCTTGGATTTCGATAATAGACTTTAAATATTCTGCAGTGCGTTTTTCATCTTCCACGATCAATATTTTCATGTCTTGATAAACTTTAACCGAATGGTGAATAAAGATTTTTCATTGTCACTCGTGATCATCAGCCCCTGCTCTTTACCCAATAGTTGATATTGTTGACGAATATGTTCTAAGCCATAACGCCAGTCGCGCACCTCGCTTGATTGACCTGAAAATGAGTCAACGTCCGAAAACTTAGACTGCAGGTTATTAATGACATAGATATAACCCGAGCCGTCACTGCAAATACGAATAGTTAAGGGTTTTGTTTCACTCACAACATTATGCTTAAAACAGTTTTCAACCAATGTCTGTAAAGCAAGAGTCGGCAGCAGGCAATACATATCTTCCTCCACTATATCGATAGTAATATGTACAGCATTTTGATAGCGATATTCCATAATGCCAAGATAAGCTTTTACAAAATTAATCTCATCAGCTAACGGTAATAAGATATCTTCATTAAACCTTAATGTCTGACGATAAAAGTCGGACAAATGCGTTATATATTTTTCACTCTCTGGTTGATTCGAATTGACCATCGTTTTTAGCACATTTAGGGCGTTAAATAAAAAATGTGGGTCAATCTTAGAGCGCAATGATTGCAGTTCTGTCTGCAGCATCATTTTCTGAAAACGCTCTTTTTCAAAGCGCAGTTGCATTACATTTAAAGCCGACTTAATCATATATTGAATAGAGAAAACCAATATCGCTGACAGCGATAGTCGCGCACTAATCGCCAAGGCGCTACTGCTATACGTGACAAAATTTGTGTGTTTGGTGACGAGATAAAATACCAATAATGCAAATATAGAAACGACAAATTTCACAATGATATGCCATTGGCTGCGATACAATAAATCAATGCTCAGCCACAGTAACAACATAGAAATAAAGCGCCTTCCCCATTCGGTGAAAAAGACCCTACTATTGTCGGCGGTATCAACAGAAAAACCGTGGTAAGAAGCTGCCAAAAAAGATAGCAATAGTGAAATGAAGGCACCGATAATTGTGATATAACCGATTTTGTCATATCTTTCTAAATTCGATTTTTTCCTCACAAGAGTAGTCATACTCTACAAGTTTAGCATTCAATTTTCGCTATCGAAAACCTAGAAAATCAGGGAGTGTAAAGCTCCCTGATTTCTAGCACTGGCAATATTAAAATGATATAAACGTAGATAATACAACTTCATGATTCGTCAAGTTATCATAGACAACTTTATCACCATTGGGATCCACGCCAGTAGCCGCCTCGCCTAAATCAATATATTGATAATCAAGGCCAACGCCAAATGTATCCGTAATATTATACCGAACACCAGCACCAACAGACCACGCAAACTCGGTGGAGCTATCATCTGGGAAGCAATATGTAGTGCCTGCACAAGCAGAGCCTATTGTACTGGTATCACCTATTACGGAAAATAGAGGAGAGATTTGCTGAGACATCTCTACTTCATTTTTGGCAACGCCAATGCCAGCTTTGACATAGGGCTGAAACGCTGAACTATTTGGAATGTCATAAATTGCATTGATCATTAAAGAAGTAGACTGTACTTCGCCATCAACACTATATGTGTTTCCAGCAAATTGCCCTGAAGCATTGGCAGCGATTGCACCAGTATCTGTCGTAAATTCACGCGTACGTAAATCACCTTGCACCGCGATACCATTACCCAGATTATAACCTAACCCAAGGCTATAAACCGCGTTGGAGTCTACCTCGTACCCCACCGAAGGTGCGTTACCTGCATTTGGACCTTGTTGGACGGCATTATCTGCATTCGTTGAGCTGGCACCTATACCTGCTGTCACGAACCAACTTTGATCAGAGGCAGTAGTTTTATCCAAACTCAGCGCTACAGATGAACACAGTAATGAAGATGTGACTATCAAAAATACCGAAGAAAATATTGGTGATGATTTCATAGTTGCTTCCTTTAACAAAAAACGAATAAAAATAAGGGCGTTTAATTGTTAATAAAAGCAATTCTTTCCGCAACCAAATCTCAACCCAACTGACCCAATCACCTCTTTAATTGAACAACAAAACCTATATCACCTCAACAAAACCAGAGCTACGGAAGCATTTAGCTCTCTTAACGCATGGGTAGTTTCGCCACCACGCGTAAGCCTTTATGCTTCTCACGGCTATTCTCTAGCGTCACATCTCCACCTGATGCTCTCAATAAAGCCCTAGCCACCGAAAGCCCCATACCCACGCCACTGCGGTTTTCGCTACGAGCAGCGTCAAGCTGAACAAAGGGGTCAAAAACCCGCTCCATCGCTTGCTCTGGTATACCCGACCCTTCATCTTCAATGATAATAGCTATTGCCGATTTGTGCCGTTGACACGACAACGCTGCTGTCCCGCCATACTTGAGGGCATTTTCTATCAGATTTCGCAGTGCACGCTTCAAAGCTAGCGGCCTAGTCTTTAAGACAATATCTTGCATAGAGTCGCTACTGACCAAACTAACTGATTCATTCTGCTTCTGATATTGATCAACCAACGACTCAAGCAGCTTGGTTACATTCACCGCAGTGACGCGCTCTGTCTGAGCATCATCTCTTGTAAAATGAAGCACAGATGTCAGCATCTGTTGCATCTCATCAATGCTATTAATCACACTGGTTTGCACCTCTGTTTCCGCGATAAATTCGGCTTGAATCCGCATCGCTGTCAGTGGACTTCTAAGGTCATGGGAAATGGCAGATAACATTTGCTGGCGATCATTAACATGACTCTCTAGTCTTTGCGCCATATTATTAAACGCTTCCGTAGCTTGGCGTATTTCTTGAGCGCCAGTTATTGGCAGCGGCGTGAATTTTTCGCCTCTGCCAAACCGCTGTGTTCGCTCTGCAAGTTTAGCCAAAGGTCTCGTAACATGCCGCACAGAAAAAATGACCATGAGAATAATAACCAAACACATGGGCAACCAAAGTAATAACTCACCGAATAAAATAGGTAAAAACGCACCCCAAGGATCATATAACACCGCATATAACCAACTACCATCTTGCAGAGGCAGTCCAGCTAAAATCAGCATCTCCCACTCCTCACCAAACCAGTCTTGCATTTGTTCAAATGAGATATTTTTTTGCTCCGCCCACTCTCGCAACAAGATCAAATGGCCCTCACGACCTACTTCCTGATTGAGTACCTCAAGTTGCTCAACAAACCTAGGCTCTAAACTTTGATTTACAGCCAACCGCTCCTGCTCTAAAAACATGGAGAAATCATCATCGCTAGCGGCCTCCAAAATGATGCTTTTGTCTCCGGTTACGTTATCGGACTCTAGAATCTTCAGTACAGATATAATCCGATCTATTCTCTCCTCACTCTGGCCTTCAAAAAGCAATGCTTCCTCTTCCCAATAAATCAAAACATATAACGACAATTGCACCAATAGCAGTGCGCTGACAATTAGCCAGCTCAACCTAGCCGATAGCGATTGCATGCCCAAAATTTTCATTATTTTTTGCTCACCTCAGCAGCCAACCGATAACCTCTGCCCCAGACCGTACGGACAATATCCGAGCCTTGTTGGTCGCAGCAATCTAGCTTTTTTCGCAATCGACTAATTTGATTATCAACGGAACGATCAAAAGCTTCAGCAAATCGACCTTGCGTCATGTCTAATAATTGATCGCGATTCAATACGGCTTGAGCACGATTTAACATAACCGCTAATAAACTATACTCACCCCGACTCAACGCAACTTTGGCCCCGCAGCTGTGAGTTAGCTCTTGCTTATCGCCGTTCAACTCCCAGCCAGAGAACTGCCAAATGGTGGCTTCATTCAGCTCACCAACCGGCTCATCTACCACCTGATTACGTCGCAATACCGCACGGATTCTAGCCAATAATTCTCTGGGATTAAAAGGCTTAGACATATAATCATCTGCTCCTAGCTCTAGACCTAATATCCGATCAATATCCTCACCTTTGGCCGTTAAGAATATAATCGGCATGGTATGCTGCGCCAGAATATATCGCCCTATAGATAAACCATCCTCGTCTGGCAACATGATATCCAGTATTGCCAAATCGATAGAGCCATTGTCTAAGTGCCACCGCGCTTGTTCGCCATTTTCTGCTTCGGACACTCTAAACTCATGTTGCTCCAAATA
>CAKMZF010000037.1:7064-19795 GCA_929200405.1 uncultured Gammaproteobacteria bacterium
AATAGCGACCATGATTTATTTCATCTCGATTTATTTCATCTCGATTTATTCCTTACACATTAAAAAGCAGGAGCTTTACTATGAAGACAAAGATCAACTTATTACAAACTGAAATCTTTCACAAAACCGCAGTTGCACTTGGCCTTGTTGCCATACTCGCTACACCAGTATGGGCAGACTCCCATGATGATGAAGACGAAGAAGATATAGAATGGATTGAAGAGGTCATCGAAATACAAGAGCTTATTAAAGCTTATGACCAAGACCAAGATCAATTGCTATCTGAGTCAGAAATTCAGCAGGCTCTTACCGCCAGCATGAAGCATGACAGCAATAGCGATCAGCAATTATCTCTCGCAGAGTTTGAAGGCTTATGGGCTGCAGAAACTGGAGAATACGCAGCTAATGAGTTAGCGCTAATTGATAAAAATGCTGATAACACGATTGCAGCAGATGAACTAGCAGGTTATTACACGGCCTCACTTCAGAAAATTTTTGACAAAGAGTGCATCGACAAAGAAGACATTTTAAATACAAAAGAACTTTCTAAAGAAGCAGCGATGGACCTCGCCACTATGGATGTTAACCGTGATGGTCAACTAAACCTTGATGAGCTTAGCCAGACTTCATACTCAGATATGGTCGAAACTTTCCAAGAGCTAGATCAAAATGAAGACAGCCAACTAACAGCCGAAGAAATGAAAGAGGCTTTGAATGAGCTGGCAGAAGCTGCCGAGGAAGTTAAAAAAGAACTTCCTGTCGATTGCTAAATATAATCATCAGTTTGAGTCGGAAACCTCCGACTCAAACTCTATGTAATTACTTACGCTTAATAAACTCCTTTCAAAATCTTCTCTAAGCATTCCTTATTTTGATAATTTTTTATTATTTTGCTACCATTAAGTTGAGACATTGAACGTCATTTAAGAAAGCAAGCAGCCAATGAATTATCAAACATTTCAACCACACCCAAATTTTTGAACGCTTTGGCTAAACTCTATTGGACTTTGGAAGCCCTTTTTGATCTCAATAATCAAAAGCAAAAATTATTCCTGATGAGTGCGCTGATATGGCTCTTTCGAGACTTTTTACAAATAAACTTTAACGGTAAAAAATATGAATACTTTTGTTTCTCTGTTTGAAATTCCAGTCACTGATATTTCAAGGGCAATTAATTTCTATCAAGCAATCCTAGATATTGATATCGAAAAAGTAGAAATGCCAGGAATGGAAATGGGCATATTTCCGTATGAAAATCAGACTGTGCATGGTGTTTTAATGAAAGACGGCAATCAAAAACCTTCTGCCAATGGCGTGACTATTTATTTTAACGGCGGAGATAACCTTCAGACCATACTTGATAAAGTTGAAGTAAATGGTGGCACAATTATCGCTCCAAAAACAGCACACGCTGATGAAGGTGGTTTTTTTGCTTTATTCTTAGACACCGAAGGAAATAAACTTGGCCTAAATTCTCCAAACTAAGTGGAGAAATAAACGACAACTAACAGCTGAATGGACTAAAATACACAACCACGAAAGACCTCACGACTCACTCAATAGCATGCCACCCATTGAATACAGAAATGCAGCATAATTTGTCTACGAAGTGATTGTATTAGAAATGGGTATTTACAATACCGTTACCTCATAGCCCTCGACTTCCGGTTCATCATCTGTTATTTCGGCAGGGAAGTCTTTCCCTAAAACAGATAGACCCGTGGCATCTTCTAGGCGCTTGATGATATTGGGCGACAGCTCTCTGCCACCATAGCGTGCTTCGCCGTCTTTAAATATATCAATCAATAGCGGTGATAGCTCTAACGGTACATTGTGTTTCTGTGCGACTTTGTGAAACAATCCAATGTCTTTACTGACTAAGTCCATCGTAAAGTTAATATCTCTGCTGCCATTGAGTATTACTTGGCTCTCGGTTTCATGGACAAATGAGTTGCCACTGGATATGCGAATCGCTTCATAAGCTACATTCATATCCAAATCTGCTGCTTTACAGGTGGTCAGTGCTTCTGAGACGGCCACTAGGTTTGCGGTGGCAAGGTAGTTGGTCACGACTTTTAGGATAGATGCAGAACCAAGCTCTCCGGTATGCAATATTTGCCGACCCATTTTTGTCAGTAGTGGTAGCATGACATCAAAGGCTGCTCTGCTTCCGCCTGCAAGTATAGCGATATTGCCGGACGCTGCACGGTGACAACCCCCTGATACTGGACACTCTATTGCCATGCCGCCTTTTTGATGCACTTTTTCGGCAAGTCTGACAATTTCCTCGGCATCTGTTGTGCTCATCTCTGCCCAGACTTTACCTGCGGTGAATGCTTCTAGTGCACCGTCTTCGCCTTCCATAACAGCAGCACTGGCTGCTGGACTCGGTAGGCAGGTAATGAGCACATCTACTTTCTGTAGCATAGCTTTAGGCGACTCGACAGATTTGGCACCTTTGGCGACAAATTCATCTACTAGTGTTTGATTCAAATCTCTAACGGTTAGGTCTATGCCATTTCTCAATAGACTTCCTGCGAGTTTTGCGCCAACATTCCCTAGCCCTATAAATCCTACTTTCATTCTCTCACCTCTCCGTGTGGTTATTATTTTTTATTCAGTCCTGTAATACTCTGCTACTGTGGGATCGCACTTTAATATTTCCGCTTTTAAATAGCCGAAATGAGAATCTCCCATGGCAGCATAATCTTGCCAACCCCTCGCTGTTTTTTCGGCTATTTCGTCTGATAGTATGCGCAGAGGCTTACCTGTGCTGTAGGCCAAAATAAGAGTCTTACAAGCACGTTCTAAAAAGTAGAGCGTTTCAAATGCTTCGGCTACGGTTTTACCAACTACCGTGACGCCATGGTTTGCCATCATCATTACCGAATGATTTTGCAATATCCCTGCCAGACGTTTGCCTTCGGTTATCTCATCAGCCAAGCCATTAAAGGCGTGATCATAGGCGATTCGATTAAAGAACCTCGCGGTGTTCTGGTCTATTGGATATAACGTTGGATCTTCTAAGCAGGCGAGTGCTGTGGCATAGGGTGTGTGGCAGTGGAGTATGATCTTGGCTTCTGGAACTTGCGCATGTATCTGCCCGTGTATACACCAAGCTGTTGCGTCTGGAGCGTCTACGCTTTGCAGGATATTCTCATCATGGATATCCAACAGCTGTAGCTTACTGGCGGTGATGGTACTAAAGTGCTGCCAACGCGGATTGAGCAGAAATTGACTGCCATCTTCAGAGACAGCGGCACTCAAGTGATTGCCGACTGACTCATGCCAATCAAATTGCACCATTAGCCGAAAAGCAACGGCAAGATCAATCCTCAGCGCTAGCTCGTCTTGTGAGATAAAATTGGTTAGCTTAGTCATGGTTTCTGCAGCTGTATTATGCGATGCTTAACGCATTCTCTCTCCTTTAGGGTCATAGAATGCTCGTAAACTGGCATCGGCAACAAAGCGTTGTTGGGCGACTTCTATCTCAAATTTGGCAGCCGATATTGCCTCTGCATTTAAACCCTCGGCTTGCACATAGCCCATGCCGATAGCACCGCCCACCGCATGACCATACATGCCTGATGTGAGGTAACCCACAACTTTGTCATTCATAATGATTGGCTCGTTGTGATACAACAACGGCTCTGGATCTTGCAGTCTAAACTGGAGCATACGCCTGTCTGGTATGCCCTCAGCTTTTTGTGCTAAAAAGGCTTCTCTACCAATAAAGTCACTGGCATCTGGTTTTGCGACAAAGCCAAGCCCTGCTTGCAATAGATTGTCTTCTGGACCTATGTCATGCCCCCAGTGACGGAAGCCTTTTTCTAAACGCAGGCTATTCACGGCGTGTAAACCAACATTCGCAATTTCAAACTGCTGTCCGGCTTTTTGCAGTGCTAGATAGACTTGTGACGCCTGTTCTGCGGGTATGAATATCTCCCAGCCCAACTCACCAACGTAGGATAGACGGTGTAACCAGCAGTTCACCCCTGCAATGCTGGCGAACCTACCCGTAGCAAAGGCAAAGGCTTCTGCACTGATATCTGCCTCTATCACTGACGCCAAGGTCTCGCGACTATTTGGCCCTTGTATAGAGACACAGGCATAGTCTTGGGTGATATCACGAATTTGGGTGTCGCCCTGTAGGTTTTGCTTTAGGTTCCACCAATCTCGATAGGTGGACGCTACACCTGTTGTGACCCAGAAGCATTTTTCGCTAATGCGTAAGATAGTGATATCGGCTTCTATACCCCCTCTATTATTGAGCCATTGGGTATAAACTAGCTTGCCATTCGATACATCGACATTTGCAGGGCTTAGGTTTTGCAGGGTTGCTAACGCATCTTTACCGCAGACCTCAAACTTACCAAAGGAGGACATATCTATTAAACCCACGGATTCTCTGACTGCCATATGCTCGGCTTTATAAAACTCAAACCAGTTCTGGCGCTTATAGCTATAAACGTATTCCGGTGTAGCACCCTCTCTGGCAAACCAGTTTGGTCGCTCATAACCGCCAACTTCGCCAAAGCAGGCCTGCTGTTGTTGCAGGGTTTCATGCAGTGGCGATAGCACGATATCTCTAGCACTGTGATATTGGTAAAATGGCCAATGCATGGCATAGGTATGCCCAAGGGCTTCAGGTATTCTCTGCTCGACATAGCTCTGACTGCGCTGTGCGGTGTTATGGCGGCGCACGTCGCACTCAACCACATCTCCGGATGGATGGCCATCGGTAATCCAGTCTGCCATGAGTTTACCAACACCTGCTCCACCACCAATGCCTTTTGAGTTCATTCCACAGGCTACCCAGAAATTATCGACCTCTGGGGTCGGCCCCATCAGGTGCAAGTTATCGTTGGTAAAGCTCTCGGGACCATTAAAAAAGGTACGAATACCCGCGTCCCCAAACTCAGGGAAGGTTTCTAGCCCGGCCATTAGATACGGTTCTATATGATCCATATCGGTTTCAAATTCGCCAAAACTGAAGTCCTCATCGATGCGGTTCATACCGCAGCCCCTTGCATTGCTTTCAAACCAACCCACTAGCATTTTGCCAGCATCTTCTTTGAAATAAACACCGGTATCAAAGTCTCTCAATACAGGCCGTTTCGTCAATTGTGGCATATTTTCTGTGACCACATAAAAATGCTCACAGGCATATAGCGGCAGATCTATACCGATGGTTTTAGCGATATCTCTGGACCACATCCCTCCCGTGAGAACCACTTGCTTGGCTTGTATGTCGCCTAGCTGAGTTTTGGCACCAATGGCTTTGCCTTCTTCAACGATGATTTCTTCAACTTTAACATCTTCAAATATTTTCGCACCACGCATTTTTGCCCCTTTGGCTAGTGCCATGGTGGTGTCGATAGGGTTGGTTTGGCCGTCTTTTTCTATGTATAGCGCGCCAATAACGCCGTCTGTATTAATGCCAGGATATAGGTCTTGCAGACGATTATTGTCAATCATCTCCGCCTCAACACCAAATGCACCCGTAAGCGATGCGGTACGCTTCAGCTCTTCCAGCCGCTCTGGTTGACGCGCCAACGAGAGACTGCCAGTACGTCGATATCCGGTCGCTTGACCGGTCTCCGCTTCTAGCGATGCATAGAGTTCATGACCATATTTTGCCATCTCGGTTAGTGTTGGAGTTGGCCACATCATGCTAACTAGACCAGCAGCATGCCAAGTAGTGCCGCAGGTTAATTGCTTGCGCTCTAACACAACCACATCTGTCATGCCTTTTTTGACTAAGTGATAGGCTATTGAGCAGCCAATTATTCCACCGCCAATTATTAATACATCGCATTGCTGTGGTAGTTGTTTCTTATTCATGCTGGCTCCTGTCTCGTTACATCATGTTCTTTATGTCTGCCAATATTTTATATTTAGCTTCTTAAACGCTCATTTTTAGGATCATAAATAGCATCCATTTCAATATGCGCTTGTCGCTGACCCAGTGAGGTATTTACTATAACCACTTGCTGATCTGTAGTCATCTCTGGAGCAAGATAAGCAAATGCTAGACTGCGACCTACACGATGTCCGTAGCCGCCACTTGTGGTCAATCCAGCATGTTTTCCATTGATATAAACCGACTCATTGCCAAAGCATTCGCAGGCGAGATCATCATCAAACACCAAATACACCAACTGTAACTTAAGACCATCTTGCTGGCGTTGACGTAGGTTTTCCGCCCCTATAAAGTCTCTGCTTAAGTCGATGAAGCGATCCATACCTGCTTCAAGGCCACTGATCTCTTCGGTGAACTCGTGGCCATTAGCACGATACATTTTCTCCATTCGCATGCTATTAAAAGCATAGCTACCAAATTGGCGTAAGCCAAACTCTGCGCTATGCTCCTCGATAGTCTCAACTATTGAAGGCAGTTGATAGCGTGGCATATGTAACTCATAGCCCAACTCACCTGCATAGGAGACTCGTAAGACTCGCACCATCGCGCTGTCTATCTCTATCTCTTGTGCCGTTAGCCAAGGAAATGCAGCATGAGACATATCAGCCTCAGTGCAGTTTTGCAGCAATTCGCGAGCTTTTGGTCCTGTGATCAAAATAGCGCCTAGTTCATCGGTACAATTTTGTATCTCTACATCGTACCCCTGACTTTGCAATTGCAGCCAATGGAAGTCTTTGCCTTCTGTACCAATCGCACCGCCTAGATAATAATGATCAGCGGCAAGCTTGGTAATCGACATCTCTGCGATAATCCCACCATTTGGGCCATGAAATAACGTCAGTGACAATCGACCATCTTTGCTGGGCAGTTTGTTTGAAGATAGTTTATCCAGAAATACTGTCGCATCTGGTCCCTTCACTTCATATTTGCCTGAACCGGATAAGTCCGTCATGCCCACTGCATTTTGCACAGCAGCACACTCAGCTGCCACAATAGGATGCGCTTCACTATGCGCCCAGGTACGGCTTTCACTGATAACACCCTCTGTGGCAAAAAATAGCGGCTTTTCATAGCCTGCCACTACGCCATGCACGGCGCCTTTTTGCAACATATCGGTAAACAGTGGGCTGGTGCGCATTGGCCTAGCTGCGGAACGGTTGTCCGTAGGAGTAGAGACATCATACATAATCTCATAGGACTCAATGGCTTTGGTTATGCAGTATTCCTTTGTTGTCCAGTTACCAAAACGGCGAGAGTCTAGTGGCGCCATGTTGATCTCTGTTTGGCCATGCACCATCCACTGTGCCATAAATTTACCAGCACCACCCTGTGCAATGCCGATACTTGAGCCACAGAAATTCCAAAAGTTACGCAACCCAGCTTGCGGGCCAGCCAGCATATTGTCATCAGGGGTATGCGTGATCGCACCATTGATAACAGTTTTAACGCCAACCTCTCCAAATATCGGTGTTAGTTCAATACACCGATCTAGCCAAGGCATTATCCGCTCTACTGCTGGCTCAAACAGACCTCTATCAAAGGACCAATCCATACCATCCAATGCCCAAGGTTTTGCGCCCCTAGTCTCATAGGGGCCGACTAATAGGCCTTTACCTTCTTGGCGAATATAGCTTGATGAATAAGAGTCTCGACACACTGGCAGTTCAAAACCGATGTCCTGTAATGCCGGATGCTCATCTGTTACTAAGTATTGATGTTCTAGATTAATAATTGGCAGCTTCACGCCAACCATAGCCGCCACTTCCGGAGCAAAGCATCCCCCTGCATTGACCACATGCTCGGCGATAATCGTGCCTTTATCAGTCACCACTTCCCACTCACCGCTGCTGGTTTGGTTAATGTCAGTCACCTGTGTGAAGCGATTAATTTCTGCGCCGTTCTTACGTGCCAATTGAGAAATAGGCATCACTACAGAAGTCGGGTCTACATGACCATCATTAGGTGTGCTAACAATCACTCGGGCATCATCAAAATTCATAAATGGATTGAGCTGCTTCGCCTCTTCTTTGGAAACAAAGTTAAATTCAAAGCCAATATTTTTAGCGCGGCTTTCAAGATTTCTAAACCATTGCTCCTCAGCCTCAGTAAAGCCTATCCTCAAACTTCCAGTCTGGTGAAAAGAGCTGTCTAAACCCGTTTCTTTAGGCAATATCTCGTTGTATAGCTCTATTGAATAGTTTTGGATATGCGCTACGCTCATGTTGCCAATGAAGTTTGAAACCAAACCCGCAGCATGCCAAGTAGAGCCACTGGTCAGCTCACCTTTCTCAACCAAACAAATATCTGTCCAACCTTCTTTGGTTAGGTGATACAACAAGCTCACACCTAGTGAGCCACCACCTATAATTACGACTCTTGCATGTGTTTTCATTACTCATCCTTTAGTATTCTTATGATCTAGTTATTCTTAGACTCTCTTATCCACCCACAGCCAAGCTAGCATTAGCTTGTACGACCATAGACCTCAGGCGGCAGATGTATTGGGAATTTCTCTCGAATTTTACGATCTATTTCATCGCTAATATGATGTGGGAAATAGCTGTTCAGTATCTCTTCTTTCTTAGCAATCGCTGTCTGTAAAAGATCTGGCTTGCCTTTTTCTTCCCAAACATTTGGGCTATCTCTATCTGCCAGTTCTGGGTAAATATATTCGCTTTGCATCACACCCAAAGTTTGCTCTGAGCCTAAATAATGGCCTTCGCCACTGAGGCAAACTTCTTTTAATGTTTCAAAGCTCAGGGTATCTTTATTTACCTCAATGCCCTTGGTAACGCGCAAACAGGCACCCAGTACATCGTTATCCATCAAATAACTCTCTGGGCAAACACCTAGCAAACTCGCATACATACCTGCTGACTCATAGATAATATTGGCACCAGCCAAAGCCGGAGGCAATGCCGTATAAGCACGCTCAGCGCCACCTTGGAAGTTCGGGAACTTAGCATCTGCCATGCCGCCTGCTGTACCAAGTGGTAGGTTTAGTTTTAAACCAATCTGCGCACAGGCTGCAGATAGCAAACCTTGCTCCGCAGAACCTCCGCTCATTGCTCCAGTTCTTAGGTCTGACACAAAAGGCCAAGTGCCGATAATGCAGGGTGCGCCTGCCTTAATCGCATTGGCATAGACCAAGCCACCCAAACACTCTGCCCATGCTTGGGAGACCGCACCGGCTAAGCAGGCCGGTGCCGTTGCTCCTGCTTGCCCAGCAGATAGCAATAACACAGGCATACCACCCTCTACAGCGACTCGCAGGCATTCTAATGCTTCTTCGGTAAACTTCATTGGCGGCACTACAAAGCAGTTTGATTGGCTCATAAAAGGCCTAGCGCGCCATGCTTCCTCCCCACCAGCCATCATATGTAGCATTTCTAGCGTTGCTTCTAGGTGTTTAACATCAACCCAGCTGCTGCCGACATGTTTGGTAGTTCCCATCACTGAGTTATAGGCTGTGTTTAAATCCATCGCGAAATTATCTTCTATGTCTCTAGCAACACAGGAGCGTTGGAACATATGAATATGTTCACAATTTGAAACAATACGAGACATATCATATAAATCCTTGGCGGTGGATTCACGATATTCATTTTTTTGCGAATCAGAAATCATCACCGCTGCACCCGCGGTGGAGTAATGCACTCGATCACCGCCAATTTTTAAGTCATATTTAGGATCAAAACCATATAAAGTTAAGTCACGGGTCGCCTTAGCCATAGCATCATCAACCACTTGACGAGGCATTCTCAGCCGACCATCATCACCATAGATAGCGCCGACTTCTGTACATGTTTCTATACAATGCTTAGTCGCTTGAGCAAAGCCGACTTCTTCAAGAATGCGATAAATATTCTCCAGTATTTCAGCCTCGCCAGCATCATCTAACGGTCGATAGGTACCGCCAGATACTCCGGGAACAACTGGTTTAATCTCTTCTGCTAAAGGAGCCTGCCGTAATGCGACACGGGCATCTCTACCACCTGCACGTCTTGCCATAAATACTCTCTCTGTCGGGGTTGTTATATTTCATGCGTCTCTAGAATATCGCACAATTTTTATTAGCTTGTAAATTATGAGCTTACCCCACTGCAAGGTTTAAAAGGTGGCGAGTTCATAATTTTTTTATTATCATGGTCATAATGTAAAAATATTAGAAACTTTTGTCAATGCCTAAAATCGTAAATCATCAACAACGTCGCACCGATATTGCCAGAGCGGCAGGTCAAGTCATTGCCGACAAAGGTTTAGAGGGTGCGAAATTAATTGATATTGGCAAAGCGGCAGGAGTCACCACTGGCGCTATTGGCCACTACTATACTGACAAAGAAGCGGTATTATCAGCTGCGTTAGAGCAGGCTTATCAAGATACAATCTCTCGAATTGAGATGAAAAAGCAACAGCAGGATTACACGTTATTTGATGTAATGATGGCAGACTTGCCAACAGACCAAGAAAGCCAAGAAACAAAAGCAGTTTGGTTGGCTTTTTGGAGTAGAGCTATTGCAGAGAAAGATATTGCCGCGCATCAAGAGAAAATCCATAAACATTGGTTGGCGACCGTCGCTGTAGAGATTACTGAGCATTGCCGTAGAAAAAACCAACCCGCTCCTATAGATGCAGAAGACAAAGCTGAGATACTCACCGCTTTTATCAATGGCCTTATCGTTCGGGCATTGGTATCGCCTCAACTCTGGCCGAAGGAAAGGCTAGAAGAGTTGTTGCGTATACAATTAAATGGCCAAGGGCTTAACTAAATTCTCATTTCTGATATAAATAATCTTTCACAGCTAAGCCGGATTTTACGGTGAATTTAATTACTATCGCAGGCCTTGCCGTTTCCATCTAAATCAAATTTATGAACATCAGCCCCTGTTTGCTTTTGGCAGTACGAAAAGCACTCCTGTGCTTCATCAGCGCGGCTAAAATCTTGACAGGTATATAAATCTGGCTCACAGGCACAGATATTTTGTGCTTGGGCAAATGATGTAGCCAAACTAATTACCATTACTAATACAGCACCAGTCATTATTTGGTATTTTCTATTCTTCTCCATAATATTCCCTCTTTCTCTTTATTAGAATTAATCTATGCCTTACCGAGCTTACTCGGCGCTAAGATTTGTATTATTGTAACCCTTACTCAAGATTTTCCAAGTTTTATAGTTCCTTGCCACGGCAAAGTTACCTCATTGTCCATATCCGGCTCTAAAGGAACTAGTCTAGACAATATTAAGGAGGCCATCGCAATTGCAGCGCCCGTTAAAAAAACAGCCGCTGGTGACACAACCCATAGCAACCCAAATAGCCACGGCAAGCTAACAGCCGCAATGTGGTTAATGGTAAATGCCACACTGGTGGTTGGCGCTATATCACTGGTCTCCGCAATCTTTTGAAAGTAGGTCTTAATGGCTATAGCAAAGGCAAAGAACATATGGTCAACGATATATAATAGCGCTGCTAGCATCGTGCTTTCAACAAAAGCGTAGGTAATAAAAACCAGTAGTAATCCCATGTACTCAATAGTCAATGCGCGGCGCTCACCCACTTTCATTATTAGCTTGCCAATATGATTGGCAAGCAATATGTTAATCACGCAGTTAATAATAAACAACAGTGCGACATCATGAACTTGATAGTCAAATTTCTCCACCATTAGTAACGAAGCAAACACTGTAAATATCTGACGTCTAGCGCCACTTAAGAAAGTCAGTGCATAAAATAGCCAATATCTGCGTCGAAAAACCAACCCTTTGCTTTGCTTCACTCCTTGGTTAAATATTGGAAAGCACAGCCAAGCAACTATGCAGCCCATAAGAGACAAGGAACCTAGCATCAAAAAACTACTAATAAAACTGATTTGCCAGTAAGTATCCGTTATTAAAACTAAGCCATAAGCTAATAGCTGAGCGCCAGAAACAATGGCTAAAATTTTGCCCATTTGCTGTGCTGCTGTGGCTTTAGGAAGCCATTGCAGTGACAGGGACTGGTTCATAACCTCAAAATAATGAAAGCCAATAGACATGAGCACAGTCGTAAAATACAGGCCTGCCACAGATGAAAAGAAACCAGTCATCGCAATGCCGACACCTGTTACCGCAAGCATTATGACCGCTAATCTCTGCTCTTTGATAACTAAGATGATGAAAACTGCAGTGAATGACAAAAAACCTGGCACTTCTCTTAAGCTTTCTTGCAGCCCAATCTCTTTACCACTAAGACCTAGCCCATCTACGGTAAAATTGCGAATTAAAGTCGCCCAGCCAGAATAGCCAAACGACATTGCTGCACCCATAATACAAAGTAGAATAAAAGGTGACATTCTCAGGCTTTTTCTTTTAGCTGTTATTTCCATAGTTATTTCTTTATCGCTTTCTAAGTCACTTTGTTAGCACTCGCCACAGAAGCAAATTGTTATTGAGTACCGGCTATCTACACGTAATTTATTCGGAAGTAATACTGATAGCAGATCAATAGTTCTTACAGCCATCTGCATAAAATCAACAGCTCTACTCATCTATCTACAACTACCGCATTGCCTGTTCTTAAGAAAAGCCGCGTGGCTATTCCTAATTAAACAGTCTTCATTGTATGCCCTTTTAGACTGATCTACCGTTTAGATAAAAAGCATCTGACAAAATCGTGGTGCATGAGGGCTAAAACAGAGAATCATGACAACCCAATGCCAACAACTGAAAGGCACGAGAAATTAACGTGAACCGATGAGAAACACAGGATATGACTCCAACCATCCACAAAAAAGCCAGTCCGAAGACTGGCTTAATCTAACACAGCTA
>CAKMZF010000038.1 GCA_929200405.1 uncultured Gammaproteobacteria bacterium
ACTTTTTTACGCACCTAATCGAACGATAAATAAACCAATAATCTGACCTAGTTCAACAATTTGAATATCGCTGCTAAATCTCTCTATAAACAAAAATCATTTAAACCCAGTAATAATATAAAAAATCAAAAAACTTTGCTAAAACCGAGCCTTAAATATCAAAAACTCATTATGCCACCACTCAATCGTTTTGAAAAAAGAAAATATATCTATTTTCTTTACCAGAACGATTGACAGCACCTCGAAATATGCCGATAATCGCCGCCCCATGCACCCGTAGCTCAGCTGGATAGAGTACCTGGCTACGAACCAGGCGGTCGGGAGTTCGAATCTCTCCGGGTGCGCCAAATTTTTAGACTTTGTGTATCGTTCACAAAGCAATTTTGTTAACGGATATCATTATGAAAAAAGACATTCATCCAGAATATAACCAAGTCGTGTTTAAAGACATGTCTAGTGATTTTGCTTTTTTAACGCGTTCAACCATTAAGTCTCAAGAGACAATTACTTGGGAAGACGGCAATGAGTATCCTCTAGTAAAAATGGATGTTAGCAGTCAATCTCATCCTTTTTTCACTGGCAAACAAAACATTGTAGATACTGCTGGACGTGTTGATCGCTTCCGCAAAAAGTACGGTATGTCCTGATAGATATTAAATCTTACTTTGCTTTATAATTGGGTTCTTTATTGAACCCTTTTTATTGCCCAAAAATTACAAGCTTGTTGCTATCTGGCTAATAAAAATATAGGGTTTGAGGGATCAGTTGCAACTACTAATAAGGCACAAAAGTGCTAGAGGATATATGAGCGATAAGAAATTAACCATTAGTGACAATAGAAATGGCGATACCTTTGAGTTACCCATATTGACGCCAACTCGTGGCCAAGAGATGGTTGATATATCTAGCTTACCAAAACAATCAGGCATGTTTACTTATGATCCGGGATTTACAGCGACTGGCAGCACTAGCTCAGCAATTACTTTTTTAGATGGTGACAAGGGCGAATTATTTTATCGTGGCTACCCTATCGAACAACTTGCTGAAAAGTGTAACTACTTAGAGGTTTGCTATCTTCTACTAAACGGTGAATTACCAAACCTAGACCAATCCGAACAATTCAATACTCAGATTATGCGCCGCACCATGGTTGCTGAGAACCTCCGCTACGGTTTAATGCGCTCGTTTAATCACGACGCTCATCCCATGGCGATGATGACAGGGGTTATTGGCTCTCTTTCTGCGTTTTACCATGAGGGCATGGACATATATAATCCGGAAATGCGCATGCTCACAGCGCACCGCTTGATCGCAAAAATGCCAACCATTGCAGCTGGTTGCTATAAGCACAACATCGGTCAGCCAATGCAATTTCCGCAAAATGATCTTAGCTACACCGGCAATTTATTAAAAATGATGTTTGGCAATCCTTGCGAGCCATATGAGATTGATCCGGTTGCAGAAAAAGCCCTTGATATTCTATTCATTCTTCATGCAGATCACGAACAAAATGCTTCTACCTCTACCGTTCGCTTAGCTAGCTCAACGGGCTGTAACCCCTATGCGGCAATCGCTGCTGGTGTAGCCGCTCTATGGGGGCCAGCACATGGTGGCGCGAATGAAGCTGTGCTTACAATGTTAGATGAAATTGGTTCTGTCGATAATATTGATAAATATATCGCAAAAGCAAAAGATAAAAACGATCCATTCCGCCTCATGGGCTTTGGGCATCGGGTTTATAAAAACTATGACCCCCGAGCTAAACTCATCAAGACCGTCTGCCATGACGTGCTAGCCAAATACGGCAATGATCCCCGACTAGAGCTTGCCATGAAGCTTGAGGAAATCGCAGTCACCGATGAGTATTTCGTCGAAAGAAAACTGTATCCTAACGTTGATTTTTACTCCGGTATTATCTATGCCGCATTAGGCATACCAGTAAACATGTTCACCGTTATGTTTACTATGGCGCGTACCGTTGGTTGGATCAGTCACTGGAATGAAATGATTGAGGATCCGAAAATGAAGATTGGCCGCCCTCGTCAGCTCTATACAGGCAAGAACATGAGAAATGTTCCGGACATGTCCGATAGATAACTCCTCCTCAAAGCCCTACTTTATGTAGGGCTTTTTATTAGCTAATTTTCATTACAAAAATATAAATTCCGCAATAATCACATCAAAGTCACGAAACCTGAATATAATAAAGTTATGACAACACCTTCTTTTATCACTCTTTCCGAATACCTCAACCAACACTGTCAACACCAGCCCGAGCTTGCCGCAGTATTACTAGACACCGCGGCGACCTGCATAGATATCGCACGCTCATTGCGCTCAGCAAACATCTCTGGCCTACATGGCGTACACGGAGATATTAATATACAAGGCGAGGATCAAAAAAAACTCGACGTCCATTCTAACAACTTGTTCATGGCAATGATGCGCCGCCAAAGCACGATCGCAGCAATGGCATCTGAAGAGGACCCTACTTTTACCATGAATGACGCAGCTAGAGTTGATGCGCCATATTTAATGGCTTTTGACCCTTTGGATGGTAGCTCTAATTTGGAGTCCAATATTTCAGTTGGCAGTATTTTCTCAGTACTCCCTCGTCCTGCTGGAGATATTACTGAGCAAAGTTTCTTTCAGCCCGGCTCAGCACAATTAGCAGCGGGTTATGTAATGTATGGCCCTGCGACATTACTCTATCTTAGTATCGGTAAAGGTTGCATAGCTTTCACCCTTGATGAAAAGCTGAATCAGGACAATCAACAACCCGCTGAATTTGTGCTCTCTCATACGGACTTTCATATTCCCGAGCTAACTGAGTATGCTATCAATCACTCCAATCGTCGTTTCTGGCTTCCAGCCATTCAGCAGTATATTGAAGATTCTGAGGCAGGTATTGAAGGCCCATTAGGCATGAACTACAACATGCGCTGGGTCGCCTCTATGGTTGCCGAAGCATCACGAATCTTAAGTCGCGGCGGTGTCTTTCTGTACCCCAGAGACAATAAAGACCCGAGTAAAGCCGGACGCATCCGTTTGCTTTATGAAGCGTCGCCTATTGCCTTTTTAATCGAACAAGCAGGTGGCGCTTGCACAGATGGCGAGCAGCGCATGCTTGATGTAATACCGACAACTCTGCACCAGAGAATTGGGGTTATTTTTGGCTCCGCCGATGAAGTCGAAAAAATTGCAGGCTATCATCGCTAATGCTTATGTTTCCTGATGATTAAAACATGGAGAAGTCACAGATTAAAGCTGGAAAACTAATGCTCCAACTACTAAAATATCTGCTTTAACTCTTATAACTCAATCTTATATTACCCGTACCCGTGAACACCGAAGGATTATACATGTCTCTTAAGCCTAAAAATGGATTTTCTCCCGTTACCAGCGCACTTAGAATGCTCTCTGCTGATGCAGTAGAAAAAGCAAAATCAGGCCACCCCGGCGCACCAATGGGCATGGCTGAGATAGGTCACGTATTATGGACCAAACATTTACGCCACAACCCAAGTAACCCAAACTGGGTTAACCGAGATCGCTTTGTATTATCAAATGGTCACGGTTCTATGCTTATTTACGCTTTGCTACATCTCACCGGTTATGATCTAAGCATTGATGATATAAAGCAGTTCAGACAACTGCATTCACGCACACCAGGCCACCCGGAGTATGGCTACACACCAGGAGTAGAGACCACTACTGGTCCTTTGGGGCAAGGCATTGCCAATGCGATTGGCATGGCGATTGCAGAGAAGACATTGGCAGCGCAGTTTAATACTGCCGAGCATAAAGTTGTTGATCATTATAGCTATGCATTTTTAGGTGATGGTTGCTTAATGGAAGGGGTATCTCACGAGGCTTGTTCATTAGCAGGAACACTTAATTTGGGTAAATTAATCGCGCTATATGATGACAACGGCATCTCAATTGATGGCGATGTCAAAGGCTGGTTCACAGATAATACGCCAAAACGCTTTGAGTCTTACGGCTGGCAAGTGATAGACAATGTTGACGGTCACGATATGGACGCCATCGATGCAGCGATTGCCAAAGCTAAAGAAAACCAAGGTCAGCCTACTCTAATTTGTTGTAAAACAGCGATTGGGATGGGATCACCAAACAAAGCCGGAGGTGATGACGTTCACGGCGCGCCATTAGGTACAGATGAAATTGCAGCAACCAGAGCTGCTCTTGATTGGAATCATGCGCCGTTTGAGATTCCAAAAGATATTTATACACAGTGGGATTGCAAAGCCAGTGGTCAAGCATTTGAGGCAGAATGGGACAGCATGTGGCAGTCTTATGCTGCAGCAAATCCAGCCCAAGCCGCTGAGCTACAGCGCCGTTTAAGTAACGAACTACCAAGCAACTTCGTTGAGATCACTGAGGCATATATACAACAGACTCAAACAGACTCGCCCAAAGTTGCAACTCGTAAAGCCTCGCAGATGGCACTAGAAGCTTTTGGCCCTAGTCTATCTGAGTTTTTAGGTGGTTCCGCAGACTTAGCTGGTTCCAACCTAACCATATGGAAAGGCTCTGAGTCTATCGAGCAGAATGCCGCAGGCAACTACATTCACTATGGAGTGCGTGAGTTTGGCATGGCAGCGATTGCGAATGGCATTGCCTTGCATGGTGGATTTATCCCTTACACCGCAACCTTTTTAATGTTCACGGATTATGCCAGAAATGCAATGCGCATGACTGCACTAATGAAATTACGTCAAGTCTATGTGATGACCCATGATTCTATTGGACTAGGTGAGGATGGCCCTACTCATCAACCAGTAGAACAGACTGCCAGCTTACGACTAATACCCAATATGGACGTTTGGCGCCCTGCCGATGCAACTGAAACTGCTGTTGCTTGGGCGCAGAGTTTAATCAGAAATGATGGCCCATCTACTCTAGCCCTAACACGTCAAGGATTAGTGAATCAACCCCGCAACGAAGCACAGCTCAACAGTATCGCTAATGGTGGTTATACCTTAGTTGAGTCAGACAGCCCAAAGGCTATTATTATCGCAACAGGTTCAGAAGTCGAACTAGCAGTAGCAGCCGCAGAACAGCTAAAAGCCGATGGCATCGCGGTAAATGTCGTATCTATGCCATCAGTTGATGTATTCTTAAGGCAAAATAGCGACTATCAGCGATCAGTATTGCCACAGGGTTTACCAAGAGTTGCTGTTGAAGCAGGTGCAACTTCTGGCTGGTATCAGTTCGTTGGACTAGAAGGTAAAGTCATTGGCATGGACACTTTTGGAGAGTCGGCACCAGCAGGCGAGCTATTTAAGCACTTTAACATTACAGCAGAAGCGGTAGCGGCTGCTGTTAATGATATTATTTAGAGTCGTTTTGACGGACAATAAAAATAAGACGAGGAACAAAGATCAATGGATCCGAAACAGTATCAAAAAATAAAACAAGCGCCGGGCTTTATCGCCGCCTTAGACCAAAGCGGCGGCAGCACACCTGCAGCACTTGCCAAGTTTGGCATCGCAGAGGTTGCTTATAAAACAGAAGCAGAAATGTATGACCAAGTCCACGCCATGCGAACTCGTATCATAAAATCCCCTAGCTTCTCTGGAGAGAAAGTCATTGGTGCGATTTTATTTGAAAACACCATGCGCAGAGAGATAGACGGTTTGGCTACTGCTGATTACCTTTGGCAGCAAAAAGGCATCGTGCCATTTCTTAAATGCGACAAGGGTTTAGATGAGGAAAAGGACCAAGCACAATGCCTAAAACCTTTACCAGATCTAGAGGTATTACTTGAGGAAGCGATCGCAGCCAATATTTTTGGCACTAAAATGCGCTCAGTTATTCATGCTGCGAATCCAAAAGGCATATCAGCTGTCGTCAAACAACAGTTTGAGCTAGGCAAGCGAATATTAGCCACTGGACTTATTCCAATAATAGAGCCAGAGGTCACCATTACTATCAGCGACAAAGCAGATGCAGAGGATATGTTGTTACAGGAAATCCTCACAGAGCTAGACAACTTGGCAGATGGTCAAGAAATCATGTTAAAGCTCGCGCTACCTGAAAAAGCCAACCAATATCAAAAGTTAGTCGAGCACCCCAAAGTGCTACGTGTTGTTGCTTTATCTGGTGGCTACCCATTAACAGAAGCAGTGGCACGATTGTCACAAAATCAAGGCATGATCGCCAGTTTCTCTCGTGCTCTATCAGAGCCACTTTCAGCTCAACAGAGTGACGCTGAGTTTGATAGCACGATGGCAACAACAGTTGATACGATATCAGCCGCTTCTAACAGCTAATATTTATCACTGACTATATGTGGCAGTTACTCATACAAGAGCAAGAGCTACTGCCACATAAGAACCTACCACTAAATATAACATATCAACCACCACCAAACCGAAGTCACGACTATCTCAAATTTGAATAGCTCTGCTAGTACTCGTGCTTACTTTGAGGAATACATCATGTCACAATCAATTAGTGAACAACATCTCAATAACTACTTAGAAGACCAAACACTTGCCGAGAAAATGATCCCAATCGTTGGGCAGATGTACCGCGAGCGTGGTGTCATTGTTACCGTATTTGGCCGCAAGCTAATGAACAGCACCATCATTGATATTATCAAAGCGCATCGTTTTGGCATGCACATTGCAGGCTCAGAAGTTCGTCTTTCAGAGAGCATGGAAGTACTAGAAGCCATGCAAGCGATGAACTTAGGGGTATCAAGAGTTGATATCGGTAAATTAGCCACCTTGAAAGCCCAAAGCGATCAGGATATGGCGAGCTTTTTAGCCACCACTTTAGCAAATGCAAACCACGGTCAAACCAATGCCCTAGAAACACCTCAAGATGTAGTTCTTTATGGTTTTGGTCGTATCGGTAGAGTCTTGGCGCGTCTATTAATTGAGAGAACTACCAACAACAATAAACTCAGACTCCGTGCTGTCGTGGTTCGAGGCGGCAAAGATGGCGATTTAGAAAAGCGCGCCAGCTTACTTCGCCGAGACTCAATCCACGGACCTTTCAATGGCTCCATCGTTGTTGATCACGACAACTGCGCCATTATTGCAAATGGCAATTTTATTAAGTTTATCTACGCTAATCAGCCTGAAGATATCAATTATAAAGACCATGACATTTCCGATGCTCTGATCGTAGATAACACTGGAGTGTTTAGAGATGAGGACGCACTGCGTCGTCATCTAGTGCCAGAGGGTGCTAAAAAAGTATTACTGACTGCCCCTGCCGGTGGCACTATCAAAAACATTGTTTATGGCGTCAATGATGACATGATCAGTGATGACGAAGTACTTTGTGCTGCCTCTTGTACCACTAATGCAATTACTCCCGTTCTCAAGGCGATGAATGACAAGTATGGCGTTGCCAATGGACACGTTGAGACAGTACATAGCTATACCAATGATCAAAACTTAATTGATAACTACCATAGCGCAGATCGCCGTGGCCGCAGTGCACCACTGAATATGGTACTTACCTCAACAGGTGCTGCCAAAGCAGTCGCTAAAGCCCTACCTGAGCTAGCAGGCAAGCTCACTGGCAATGCAATACGCGTGCCAACGCCAAATGTATCGATGGCAGTGATTAGCTTAAATCTCAAGGCAGAAACCAATAAAGAAGATATTAACAACTATATTCGTAAAATTGCTCTGGACTCATCACTCACTGATCAAATTGCCTATTCATCTTCAACAGAAGTGGTCTCAACAGATTTTGTTGGCACACCAGAGCCCGGTATTTTTGATTCAGTCGCCACAATCTGCGATGGCAGCCACTGTGTACTCTATGTATGGTATGACAACGAGTTTGGCTACAGCACCCAAGTGCTAAGAGTCATGCGTAAAATGGTCGGCCTGAATATTCCCAATTTTCCGCAATAACAATTATGGCATCACCAAGAAGCCAGCCTCAGGCTGGCTTCTCACCTTATTCTTATTCTCTCTAAGAATTCGCAACCAGCTATCCGGCAAGCCCCTCGCAAATAGTTTACATAAGCGCTACTATATAACACACCAGCCAATCAACTACATCTATCACATATCAGCGCTATCATATGGATCAGCTTCTACCTTGGGCAACAACTAATATATGGGCAACCATCGGAATATTTCTTTGCTTTGTATTTAGTGCCTTCGTGCGCTCTGGGCTTGGCTTTGGTGGCGCTGCTCTAGGTCTACCATTCATGTTGTTGATTGTTGATTCACCAGTTGAGTTATTACCAATCATTTCAATACAAATGCTGCTAGCCGCTATCTACACTACCGGCTGGCAATTACATCAAATAGATTGGCAGTATCTACTGAAATCTCTAAAAATACTTTTTATTCCCAAAGTCATTGGAGTCATGGGACTCATTCTTATTTCACCCAATATTATGGCGCTGATTATTTATAGCATCATCCTAGTCTACGCCATTATTTATATTCGAGGAACGCCAGCGGCAACTACACAATCAAAAACAAGCAAAGCATGGGATGCGCTATTATTGATATTAGGCGGTTATGCCTCTGGTGTATCACTGGTTGGAGCGCCTTTAATCGTGCCAATCTTCACCAAAAATGTAGCCAAGGAGCAACTGCGAAACACTTTGTTCGTGCTTTGGTTTATATTGGTATTTATCAAATTAAGTGCTTTTATAATAACAGACACAGACTTGCAACTCATTCACCAATTTTGGCTGCTCCCTGCTGCAATGATAGGGCATTTTATCGGAATGCAATTTCATCACTTGCTACAACAGCAAGATGACATTCAATTTAAACGTTACATTGGCATTGGGCTTCTTATTGTTACCCTCATTGGTTTAAGTAAATATTTATAGCCTCCCAAAAAATTCAACCACTCAATCATAGTCACTTAAAAGAATGAGTCCTTTTTAACAAAAAAGCCCACTCTAATCAGTACCTGAAAATTTCAATAGCTTCTGCATTTTTCTTTGATGAAAAAATCCTCATCAAACTAATTTTACCCAAATCCTGCATTCTACTTGGCTTAGATAATCTTCGCCTGTTTTTCAGAAAAACAAACCGCTTGCCAAACCATCAAATCATAAATATAGTGGTTCAACCAAAGACAAAACACTATAAGTTGTGTTTTTCTAACAAATCAACCATGTTGCCGATATATAAGCATTTAGTTATCAATAACAACAAAACAACTGAATTATTACTGATTAATCTAGGACGGACTTAGAAACTTTATACCGTAATTATCGAGCTAAAATCTCAATAGTTCATAAGGTTTCTTGCCAAAGATAAAGATTATAAACGCTCTAACTTTACAACGCCCAATGTAAGCAAAGAAGAACCGCAATACATTATCTGTTTATTTTAGAGTACTGAGTCAAAAGTTTAACCATACAAAGCAAAAGCTTTTGCAGTTTTTACGCGCCATTTATTTGGCCCAAAACCTTACATTACTATGACCGAGGAAATATACATGTCGCCGTCATCATCGACCCAGTCAGCCAACTTACATGCTGTGCCCAACAAACATAATAAAAGATTAGATGATATCCCTTTGCAAACCGCATCCGTTGATATCTGGGATAAAAAATATCGGCTAAAGACCAAGACTGGTGAACCCGTAGACAAAGACATTAACGCCACCTACAAACGCGTGGCAAAAGCACTGTCAGATATTGAGTCTGAAGAAACCCAAAAGCACTGGGAAGAGCGCTTTCTATGGGCACTTAAAAACGGTGCGATTCCAGCTGGCCGCATTACCTCAAACGCTGGCGCTACAGCTTACAAGCCTGCAACATCCACCATAAACTGTACCGTTTCAGGTATTATTGAAGACTCAATGGACGGCATTTTAACCCGAGTCCATGAGGCTGGGCTCACCCTAAAAGCTGGTTGTGGTATTGGTTATGAGTTTTCAACGCTTCGCCCCAAAGGCGCCTATGTTTCTGGTGCAGGCGCACACACCTCAGGACCATTATCCTTTATGGACATTTATGACCGTATGTGCTTTACCGTCTCCTCAGCGGGTGGCAGACGTGGCGCGCAGATGGGCACTTTTGATGTTGGACATCCTGATGTCATGGACTTCATCCGTGCCAAAAGAGAAGATGGCAGACTTCGCCAATTCAACCTCTCGCTACTGATCACCAAAGACTTTATGGAAGCAGTACGTAATGACGCTGACTGGCATTTATCCTACCCACTTAGCCCCAAAGAAATAGAATCTGAGACCATAGACTTAAGCGACAAAACCAAAGTACTTTGGCGTGATTGGCCGACCTCAGGCGGTCTTGTATCTAATGACGCAGGTCTAGTTGCCTGTCGCATATACAAAACCATTAAAGCGCAGAATTTGTGGAACATGATTATGAGCTCCACCTATGATTTTGCAGAGCCTGGTTTTATCTTGATAGATAAAGTCAATGAAATGAACAACAACTGGTTCTGTGAAGCTATTCGCGCCACCAACCCATGTGGCGAGCAGCCACTACCACCTTATGGCAGCTGCCTGCTAGGCTCAATCAACTTAACTCGCTTTGTAGAAGACCCGTTTACAGAAAACGCCAGATTTAACTGGGATAAGTACCGTGAAGTTGTTGCCATATTTACTCGCATGTTAGACAACGTCGTTGAAATAAACGGCTTGCCACTGCCGCAACAACAAACTGAAATCACCTCTAAGCGCCGTCATGGAATGGGCTATCTAGGCCTTGGCTCTACCTTAACTTTACTAGGCATGAAATATGGTGATGAAGACTCACTAGAATTTGTGGAGCGTATCTCTCGCGAAATGGCAGTAGAAGGCTGGCGTCAATCATTAGAAATATCCAAAGAAAAAGGTGCCGCACCAATCCTTCTAAAAGAGTTCACAGTAACGGAAGCCATGCTTCAAAAACGCCCAGAAATGCGCGAAGACGGCTACAAAGTCGGAGACATTGTGCAAGGGAAAGTACTGCACGCCAAATACAGCCGCTATATGCAGCAAATACAGAAACAAGACCCTGAGCTAATCGAAGCGCTCGCACAACAAGGCGCTCGCTTTACTCACCATACCTCAATCGCACCAACTGGCACCATCTCACTCAGCCTAGCGAATAACGTCAGCAATGGTATAGAACCAAGCTTTGCCCATCACTACGCTCGTAACATTATTCGTGAAGGCAAAAAAACCAAAGAGAAAGTTGACGTATTCAGCTATGAACTACTTGCCTATCGTGAGCTAGTCAATGAAGATGCAATGCCATTCTCTGATGACGTTGCCAACAAACTACCGGACTACTTTATCTCAGCAGATGAAGTCACGCCAAAGCAACATGTAGACGTGCAAGCAGCTTCGCAGATTTGGATAGACTCATCGATCTCAAAAACCGCGAATGTACCCACAGACTTCCCATACGAGGACTTCAAAGACATATACCAATATGCCTATGAAAAAGGCCTTAAAGGCTGTACTACCTTCCGTTTTAACCCAGAAGCGTTCTCTGGTGTACTGGTAAAAGAGCAGGATTTAGAAAATACCACCTATGAATTCAAATTAGATGATGGCACCGTGGTTACCGCTAAAGGCAATGACACCATTGAATACGATGGCGAAGAGCATAGCGCTGCCAACCTCTACGATGCACTTAAAGAAGGCTACTACGGTAAGTTTTAATTTATCATAAACCCACACAGCCAAAACGAAGAACGAAATAAAGAAGTATCAAAGGTACTACCATGAGTAAAATTAAAATTGAAAAGCCAATTGTTAGCTACAACTTGCAAAAGCCACAGTTAGAATCAGAAGCAGTGGCTCCTGTCGTAGAAGTCGCCGAAGCCAAGCCATTAAGAGTGGAAGACAATGTTGTCCATATGCACGAAGCCTTGGCAAGGCCTGAGTTTTTGGTCGGTAACACCTATAAAGTCAAAACACCTCTGTCTGACCACGCCCTATATATCACCATCAATGATGTAATCTTAAACCAAGACACAGACTATGAGCAACGCCGCCCATTTGAGATGTTTATCAACAGCAAATCTATGGAACATTTCCAGTGGATTGTCGCACTCACTCGCATTATCAGTGCCGTATTCCGCAAAGGCGGCGATGTGACCTTCCTAGTTGAAGAGCTACGCTCCGTATTTGATCCTCGCGGTGGTTACTTTAAAAAAGGCGGCAAATTCATGCCATCTCTAGTGGCAGAAATTGGTGATATCATCGACCAACATTTACGCCAAATCGGCATGATTGTTGATGAAACTGATCAATATTCACTAGACCTAATTGCTAAGAAAAAAGCCGAATTAGAAGGCGACACACCAGGCGCTGTCACTGAACCTGCAGCTGCTGAGCCTTCGGGTGACTTCCCTGCATCAGCTACGCTATGCGGTAAGTGTCATACCAAAGCATTGGTAATGATGGATGGGTGTTATACCTGCTTATCTTGTGGTGATTCTAAGTGTGGTTAATCGATCAATTAACCACTGATTATTAGAAATATTTTTGCAGAATTCTTTTCCATATCTATTTGAGGAGTTGTGATGACAACTCCTCAAAACTGTTTTCTCTTCGTATATTGCGTTGCTTTAGGCATGACTCAATGTATCAACGCTCTCCGTCTTTTCTTTTTTTATTACTTTTTATAAGATAACAAAAACTTGCTCCTGTCATAATTGCTTATCTGATTACTTAGCCAATTTATCGGCGACAAGGAAAAATAGCTCCTACTCTCCTCTCATCACTGAAAATGAAGGGACCCCTCCTTGTTCCTTGTCTTCATCCGATAAACTCACCAGACAATCAGGCAATTCTGGAAATCGTGAGAACCACAATAATCATACAAAACATATCTCTACTCAGTTGTTTAATAACACTAGAATCTACCTGCTAGACAAAAGCCTCATATCTTCAAAAAATCTTTGCCACACAATGCTGTAACAAGGTCAATTTGTCTCGGTGATTACGGAGTCGCGAGATTTTGAGGTTTTTTTTCGTTACAATAAAACTGAACAGGCTTTTCGGCTTCCAATCGGGAAATAAAGCCACTGATAATAATTACAGAGAGAAATGATGACTGAGTATATTGATAAGTACAGCTTGCAGGTTTCAAAAGTATTTGCGGATTTTATTGAGCAAGAGGTCTTGCCAGACTTACCGGTAGAAGCAGAGAGTTTATGGCAGGGGTTTTCCAACTTAGCGACCGACCTTGTGCCTGTAAATCGCAGTCTTTTGGCAAAAAGAGATGTGATACAACAGCAGATTGATCAATGGCACCGCCAGCAGCCTGGCCCTATTGCAGATATGGAAGCCTATCAAAAGCTCTTAACCGAGATCGGCTATCTCGTTGATGAAGGCGGTGACTTCACCATTACCACGGCCAATGTTGATGAGGAGATTGCGAATATTGCTGGCCCTCAGCTGGTTGTGCCTATCAATAATGCTCGCTTTGCACTTAACGCAGCTAATGCACGTTGGGGCAGTTTGTATGATGCGCTTTATGGCACCGACGCAATACCTGAAACCGATGGTGCAGAAAAAACCAGTGCTTATAACCCTAAGCGCGGTGATTTGGTGATTGCTTTTGGCCGTGAGGTCTTGGACAACCACTTCCCATTACAACAGGGGGCTCATATAGCGGCGAAAAGCTATTGTGTAGATGATAGCCAATTACTCATTACACTGACCGATGGCACTACCACAACATTGGCAACACCTAGCGCATTTGTCGCTTTCGCTGGGGCAGGCAATGCCCCTAGTGATATCGTGTTAAAGCACAATGGCTTGCATATTATTATCCAATTCAATCCCAATAGCCCTATCGCTGCAACGGATTCTGCTGGTATTTCTGACCTTATTATTGAGTCTGCGCTCAGTGCCATTATGGACTGTGAAGACTCTGTTGCAGCTGTTGATGCTGAGGACAAGGTTATCGTTTACCGCAATTGGTTGGGCTTAATGAAAGGGGATTTGAGTGTAGAGCTATCTAAAGGTGGCAAAACCATTACTCGCCAGTTGAATCCAGATCGATTGTATACAGCGACCGCAGGCGGAGAGTACAGGCTGCATGGACGCAGTTTGATGCTGGTCAGAAATGTTGGTCACTTAATGACCAATGATATTATTTTAGATAGCAATGGTGACCGCTTGCCAGAAGGCATTGTCGATGCGATGGCAACAGTGCTCTGCGCTATGCATGACCTCAAAGATAACAACGAGTTACACAATAGCCGCCAAAAGAGCGTTTACATTGTAAAACCTAAAATGCATGGCCCTGAGGAAGTGGCCTTTAGCAATACTTTATTTAATCGAGTTGAAGATCTTTTGAGCTTACCGCGTAACACGATTAAAGTCGGCGTAATGGATGAGGAGCGCCGCACAACCGTAAATCTAAAAGCTTGTATTCGTGAAGTAAAAGAGCGCTTGGTTTTCATTAACACTGGTTTCTTGGATCGCACTGGCGATGAAATTCATACCTCGATGGAGGCTGGCCCCATAGTGCCTAAAGGGGATATCAAAGAATTGCCTTGGATTAATGCCTATGAGGATTTAAATGTGGATATCGGGCTAGAGTGCGGACTGCCTGGCAAAGCGCAGATTGGTAAAGGTATGTGGGCGATTCCGGATAATATGCACGCCATGTTGCAGGCGAAAATTTCGCACCCTCAATCCGGTGCTAATTGTGCGTGGGTGCCATCCCCCACTGCTGCTACGCTGCATGCACTGCATTATCACCAAGTCAATGTTGCAGAGGTTCAGCAAGCTCTGCGCTCTCGGACACGCGCTAGTTTAACAGACATACTCACACCACCATTGATGGGCAATGACAGACCAAGCGCTGAAACTATCCGTAATGAGTTAGATAATAACTGCCAGAGCATTTTAGGCTATGTAGTGCGCTGGGTAGACTTAGGTATCGGCTGCTCAAAAGTACCAGATATCAATAATGTTGGCTTAATGGAGGATCGCGCTACTCTCCGTGTTTCCAGCCAGCTTTTAGCGAATTGGGTTCGCCATGAAATTTTCAGTAAAGAGGAAGTAATAGAGGCAATGAAACGCATGGCTGTTATAGTCGATAAACAGAATGCAGGCGACCCTGCCTACACGCCGATGGCACCATCATACCAAGGCTGCGCTTTTGAAGCAGCTTGCCAGCTGGTACTTGCGGGTTGTGCGGTGCCAAGCGGCTACACTGAACCTGAGCTTCATGCGCAGCGCGAACGCTTAAAAGCGCAGCTTTAATACAACCGCTATTATGTGACGTAGACTCTCATGAACCCACTAAGTGACGCAACGCCCAAGCTCAGCCAAGCTGAGCTGGCTAAGTTACTTCGTGAGTTCATGCCAGCAGACTCTGTACTCACGGAGATAGAAAGTCAGCGCCCTTTTGAGTGTGATGGCTTAGCCATCTACACTGAAATTCCTCTGGTAGTTGCACTACCTGAAACGGTGGAACAGGTACAGCAGATTATGAAAGTCTGCCATCAACACCATTTCCCTGTCGTCGCTCGCGGGGCTGGCACGGGACTTAGTGCGGGTGCTTTACCTAACAAACATGGCGTTCTGCTATCTTTAAGCAAGCTTAAAAACATTCTGGAAATTGATCCACTGGCAAGAACAGCACGCTTGCAACCGGGAGTGAGAAACTTAGCCATTAGCGAAGCCGCAGAACCCTATGGATTATATTACGCGCCCGATCCCTCTTCCCAAATAGCCTGTAGTATTGGCGGCAATATTGCTGAGAATGCCGGTGGCGTGCATTGTCTTAAGTACGGCTTAACCGTGCACAATGTGCTGGCGCTTGAGTTGATTACCGTTGAAGGCGATAGACTGCAAATTGGGGGTTCTCGGCTAGACTCTTCCGGCCCAGATTTATTAGCGGTACTCAATGGCTCAGAAGGATTGCTAGGCGTTGTCACAGAGATTACCGTCAAACTCTTACCTCGACCAGAACAGGTCGAAGTGATTATGGCGGGCTTTGATAATATAGACCAAGCGGGCAATGCTGTCAGCGAGGTTATCGCCGCGGGTATTATCCCCGGTGGTTTAGAGATGATGGACAAGCTGGCGATTCAAGCAGCAGAAGCCTTCGCCCATGCCGGATATCCAGTAGATGCAGAGGCGTTATTGCTATGTGAAGTTGATGGCACGACCGCCGAAATAGAGCACAATATCGCGACTATATCAACATTGTTTAAGAAACTAGGCGCAACCTCTATACAAGTCTCTGAGAATGCTGATGACCGCGCTCGTATGTGGAAAGGTCGAAAGTCTGCTTTTCCTGCTATTGGTCGAATCTCTGCTGATTATTATTGCATGGACGGCACTATTCCCAGAAGCAAAATTGCCGAAGTTTTACAGAAAATACATGCCTTAGCAACTCGACACGAATTGAGAGTTGCCAATGTTTTTCATGCCGGAGATGGCAATTTACATCCCCTGATATTATTTGACAGTAGTGTTGCTGGTGAGATTGAAAGAGCCGAGATTTTAGGTGGTGAAATATTAGTCGCCTGTGTTGAGTCTGGTGGCAGCATTACCGGTGAGCACGGCGTTGGCCTCGAGAAAATCGCTCAGATGCACGACCAATTCAGCACTGCTGAGCTCACTCAGTTCCATGCTTTAAAAGCCGCTTTTGATCCGCTAGGCCAACTCAACCCTGGCAAAGGTATTCCTGTCCTTAAAAACTGTCAGGAATATAGAAGTCTATCGCCCTTAGGTAGCAGCCACAGTCACCATGTGCATAATCATGGGTAAACTCTGATGACTATTGAAATCGAACCTGCAGACTTAAGCAATCAATTAGTACAGCAAGTCAAAGAGGCGATAGCGCTCAAACAACCGCTACGGATTATTGGCAACAATAGCAAACGCGGACTTCCTCACTCCGGCAAATCCAACCACGGGGTGTTGCAATTAGCAGCACATAAAGGAGTGGTGCACTACGACCCTGCCGAGCTAATGCTAACGGTAAGAGCTGGTACCACCATCCGAGAGATCAATAATCAGCTTGCCGAACAAGGGCAGATGCTATCCTCAGAACCACCAGAGTTTGATGGCAAGGCCACAATCGGTGGTACATTGGCGGCTAACTTATCGGGGGCTGCCAGACCTTGGGCTGGTTCTATTAGAGATCATGTCTTGGGAGTTCGGTTGATTAATGGTCGTGGTAAGCATTTGCAATTCGGTGGTCAGGTAATGAAAAATGTTGCTGGCTTTGATGTCACTAGACTCCAAGCTGGCGCAATGGGCACCTTGGGAGTGATGACTGAAATCAGCATCAGAACTATGCCGATACCCGCAGCCAGTGCAACCGTGAAAATCTCAATTGCCGCAGATGACGCTATAGTAGCTATGAACAAATTGGCTGCCACTTCTGCACCATTAACGGCCGCCTGTTGGCAACAAGGGCGACTTTCCTATCGTTTTTCCGGTGCTGAAAGTTCAGTACAGCAAGCTGTAGCGACATTGCAAAATACTCAGCCCGTAGAATTATTAGCAGCAGATGCCGCTAACGAACTCTGGCAACAGATAAGTAGTAAAACCGAGAATATTGTTCAACAGACCCAATGGCGCTTTTCCGTTAAATCCACTGCTGCTTTGCCCACTATAAATGCAGCAAGCAATCAATGGATTATAGACTGGGGAGGTGCTCAGCGATGGTTGGACGGTGAGCAAAGTTGGTCAGAGATGATTTCACTAGCGAAGCAAATGCAAGGAGAGGTGACTAAATTTAATACCGATGGCTCTATTGAAAATATGCCACTTTCAAAGCCACTAGAGAGCTTACGTTTGAGGGTCAAACAAGCCTTTGACCCTAATGGCATTTTTAATAGCAATCAATGGCGCTATCCAGCTGTATCACTATCTTCTGAACCTAACACCGACAATAGTGAGCGTTTATAATGCAATTTTCCCTACACCCCTCACTGCAAGATAATCAACAGGCGAAACGTGGCAAAGATATTATAGCAGCCTGTGTGCACTGCGGCTTTTGTTCTGCCACTTGCCCCACTTATCAACTGCTAGGTGATGAGAGAGACAGCCCAAGAGGCAGAATTTATCTCATCAAACAGCTGCTACAGACTAATAAAGCTGGTGCAACTACACAAACTCATTTAGACCGCTGTTTAACTTGCCGAAGCTGTGAGACTACCTGTCCATCGGGAGTGAAATATGGTGAACTGCTAGAGATTGGCAGAAATCTTTGCAATGAAAAAGTGCCTCGAAAACTTTCAACTAAATTGATGCACTTTGGACTGCGGCAAGTGCTACCGTCTAAACAGCGCTTTTCCGTCCTATTAAAAACAGCACAGATTTTCAAACACATTACCCCAGCTACACTTAGCGATAAATTTCCTGATCAAGTTAACACCAAACAGATAAGTATTGACCGCTCCAGCCGAGATAACACTGCAATAAATAACACTCGCCGCATGATCCTATTGAGCGGATGTGCACAACCCAGCGCAACCCCAAACACCAATATCATCACTCAACGAGTATTTCAGCAGTTAGGCATTTCTCTTGTAGAGGCGAAACGTGCTGGCTGCTGCGGTGCTGTAAATACACATCTGGATGCCAAAGCGCAAGGCAAAGCTGAAATGAGACGGAATATCGACGCATGGTGGCCAGAAATAGCAGCAGGGGCAGAGGCGATTGTTATCACAGCCTCAGCCTGTGGGCTTATGGTCAAAGAATATCAACATTATCTTGCAGATGATGCCGACTATGCAGATAAGGCAAAGCAAGTGAGCGCTTTAGCTAGAGATGCCAGTGAAATTCTAATCAATGAAGACCTTTCCAAGCTTACAATCAATGACGATAAAACCACCGTTTTTCACGCCCCCTGTACCTTGCAACACGGCCAGCCAGATGACAAGTCTCTAGTGCCTGTTGTTGAAGAGTTACTTCGCAAAGTTGGCGTAAATTTGGTTGTTTCAAAAGATTCACATCTATGTTGTGGCTCGGCTGGCACCTACTCTATTTTGCAACCGAGAATCAGTCAGCAGTTATTGCAACGGAAATTAACTGCTTTGCAACATGACAATCCAACGCAAATTGTCACTGCAAATGTTGGCTGCCAACTGCATTTAGCCAGCAAATCAATAATTCCCGTCAAACACTGGATAGAGCTATTTAATACAGATAGCCGTATTAGCTAGCTAAAAATCGTAGCTTAGCCCAAATAGTGATGTTAGAAAATATCACACCAGTTAGATATCAACAACCACATCTCTAGGCGCTGGCGCTCGAGGCCCTGACTCTATTTTCTCTATACCAGCATTCTTTTTTACAATCGCATTCTTTGTTGCATGCTCTTCTCTGTTGCGCATTTCCTTGGCGTCAAATAATGCTTCATCGGCACGGCTTAGCCAGCTGATGTAGTTATCAAACTCTTCTAGCTCTGCCAACCCCATATTAATAGAAATATTGCCGATACGACCTTTTTTATAGCCATTGATTTTATTGCTAATACGCTCAGCTGGTATGCCAGACTCTGCTAGACTGGTACCTCTCAATACCACCACAAATACATCGCCACCATAGCGGAAAACCTCGTCATCAATACGCGTGGACTCATTGAGCAGGCCAGCTAACTCGGTCACCACTTGATCTCCATAGCCATGGCCATAATTTTCAACCATCTGCCCAAAATGATCTATATCTAACATTAATAGCGTTGAAGGCATCTTCTCAACTTCAAATTTATTTACATAATAAATAAGTCGCTGATCTAGCCCAAGTCTATTGCCCACTCCTGTCAAACTATCTGTGTGCGCTTTCTTTTTGAG
>CAKMZF010000039.1:0-8762 GCA_929200405.1 uncultured Gammaproteobacteria bacterium
CCACCAGCTTCTATGTTGCCGGTGACGGTAGATCCTGCGCCTATTGTCGCTAACTCACCAATAGTTACTGGAGCGACTAAACTGCTATTTGAGCCAATAAAGGCATTATCACCGATGACAGTTTGGTGTTTATTAGCTCCATCGTAATTGCAGGTGATGGTGCCTGCGCCTATATTGACGTTTTTGCCCACTGTAGTATCGCCAAGATAGGTAAAATGGTTGGCCTTGCTACCTTGGCCTAAGGTGGATTTTTTCATTTCAACGAAATTGCCAACTTTGCTGCCACTGTGCAATACAGAGTCAGGGCGTAGGCGAGCATAGGGGCCGATGTTGCAGCTTTCCGCTACTATGCTGCCTTCTATTAAACTATAGGGTTCTATAACGGTATTGGCGCCGATCGTGCAGTTGATTAAAGTGCAATGAGCACCAACTTGAACGCCATCTCCCAACGTTACGTCGCCTTGCAAGATCACATTGATGTCAAAACTAACATCTTGACCGACTTGCACATTGCCACGAATATCAAGGCGAGTTGGGTCAATAATATTGGCCCCAGCGGAAAATAGTTTATCTATTGCTTTGCGACGATAAATTGATTCTAACTCAGCTAATTGTTTGCGGTCATTAGCTCCGAGATTAGTTTCATTATCGGTAGTTACAACCGCCTTTACAGCAGAGCCATTGCAATTCGCTAAAGGGATAAGATCTGGTAGATAATATTCCCCTTGGCTATTGTCATTTTTGATCAGTGGTATCCAAGTGCTAAAATGATTGGCCTTGCCAGCGAAAACGCCAGTATTAATCTCGAGTATATTTTTTTGTTGATCATTAGCGTCTTTTTGCTCCACTACAGAGTCTATATTGCCATTATCATTGGCTGAGCGGATAATTCTACCGTAGCCCGTGGCATCATCTAGCACTGTTGTGAGCATTGCCATGGAGTTATCAGATACAGCGTTTAGTAATGGTTGCAAATGTTCGGACTGAATGAGCGGCGAGTCACCATACAGTATTAATACATCGGCACCTTCACTGAGTAGAGGTAGGGCTTGCTTTACAGCATGTCCGGTACCTTCTTGGGTTGTTTGTCGTACAAATGTTACGGAATCATATGTCTGAGAGACAGTCGCTTCTAGCAGCTCAGCTTCGTGTCCAGTCACGACAATTATTTTGTCTGCGTTGAGCGCTGCTGCCGTGTCTATTACATGGAATAGCATTGGTTTTCCAGCCACTGGATGGAGGACTTTAGGCTTGTTAGAGCGCATTCGAGTACCTTTACCGGCCGCTAAGATAATAATATTGAGCATATAAAGTAAGAATAGAGTTGTTGTTATGGTCGCGAGTTAGTGGCTCGAGATTATCTGTGGAATTAATTTTACACCAGTTTCGGTAATTTAGCGCAAAAAAAAACCAGAGGTTCCTCTGGCTTTTTCTCGGTAATTTTGGGTATCCAGAAATCAAGGTTGTTGTAGAACCGGAAGATTCCTAAATACTGACGATTACTTCTTGTCGCGTAACTTCGAGATAGAGTGCAACTGAGCAGCTAGTTCCGCAAGTTCAGCGCGGGCTTTAGCATGATCAAAGTCTGCACTTTGATTTTGCAATAGCTCTTCAGCTTCACGTTTTGCTTCTAATACTAATTGCTCATCTAAGTCAGCTGCACGTTCAGCAGTATCAGATAATACTGTTACAAGATGCGGCTGTACTTCTAATACACCACCAGAAGTATAGATAACAGTTTCTTCATTAGTGCTAGCGTCAACCACTCTAATGTGGCCTGGCTTTAAATTTGCAATCATCTCCGCATGGCGAGGGTAGATTCCTACCTCGCCGTTGGCAGCAGGTGCAAAGATTGCACTTGCTTCGCCAGAGTAAATTGCTTTTTCAGCACTAACTATTTCAACTTGCATCGTACTCATACGATACTCCTTATTTGCTCATCTCAGCGGCTTTAGCTTTAACTTCTTCAATGGTTCCTACCATATAGAAAGCTTGCTCAGGTAGATCATCGAAATCACCATCGATAATACCTTTAAAGCCAGCAATTGTGTCTTTCAACGATACATATTTTCCTGGTGAACCAGTGAAAACTTCAGCAACGTGGAAAGGTTGTGATAAGAAACGTTGTAGCTTACGAGCACGGGCAACGATTGACTTATCTTCTTCAGAAAGCTCATCCATGCCTAGAATAGCAATGATGTCACGAAGCTCTTTAAAGCGCTGTAGTGTTTGCTGAACGCCACGAGCCGTGTTGTAGTGCTCTTCGCCGATCACGTGTGGATCTAGCTGACGTGATGTTGAATCTAAGGGATCAACCGCAGGGTAGATGCCTAGTGATGCAATATCACGAGAAAGTACAACCGTCGCATCTAAGTGAGCGAAAGTAGTAGCAGGAGAAGGATCTGTCAAATCATCCGCAGGTACATATACCGCTTGGATTGAAGTAATTGAACCTTTCTTAGTAGAAGTAATACGCTCCTGTAGTACGCCCATTTCCTCAGCAAGAGTAGGCTGATAACCTACCGCTGACGGCATACGGCCAAGAAGTGCAGATACTTCAGTACCAGCTAGTGAGTAACGATAGATGTTATCAACGAAGAAAAGAATATCACGACCTTCTTCACGGAAGTACTCAGCCATTGTTAAACCAGTCAATGCAACACGAAGACGGTTGCCTGGTGGCTCATTCATCTGACCATATACCATCGCTACTTTAGACTCTGGCAAGTTATCGAGTTTGATAACGCCGGCTTCTGACATTTCATGGTAGAAATCGTTTCCTTCACGAGTGCGTTCACCAACACCAGCAAATACTGAAAGACCACTGTGTGCAGTCGCAATGTTGTTGATTAACTCAAGCATGTTTACTGTCTTACCAACACCAGCTCCACCGAACAAACCAACTTTACCACCTTTTGCAAATGGTGTTAGTAGATCGATTACTTTGATGCCTGTCTCTAGTAGCTCAGTTGACCCAGCTTGCTCTTCATACGAAGGTGGCTCACGGTGGATGGCCCAACGCTCATCGGTTTTCACATCTCCAACTTCATCTACAGGATCGCCTAGTACGTCCATGATGCGACCTAGCGTACCAGTACCTACTGGTACAGAAATAGGGGCACCAGTAGAAGTCACTTCTAGGTTACGTTTTAGACCCTCTGAGCTACCCATAGCAATAGTACGTACAATACCATCACCAAGTTGCTGCTGGACCTCTAACGTAAGGCCAGTAGCCGTTACGCTAAGTGCCTCGTAGATTGCAGGTACAGCATCGCGTGGATATTCCACATCGATTACCGCACCGATAATTTGAACAATTTTTCCAGAACTCATTGTGTGTTCCTCTCTTTATTTAATCTTAATCTGGCCAGACGTCATATCGTCCCGCATTATTGGGTTATACCGCTGCTGCACCGCTTACAATTTCAGAAATTTCCTGAGTAATTGAAGCCTGTCTTGCTTTGTTATAAATCAGCTGTAGCTCGTCAATCAAAGTGCCGGCATTATCGGTTGCACTCTTCATGGCGATCATTCTTGCTGACATTTCACAAGCAATGTTTTCAACAACAGCACGATAGACTGAGCTGTCGATATAACGCATCATCAAAGCATCTAATATCTCAGCAGAAGAGGGCTCATAAATATAATCCCATGACTTAGACTCATCTAAGCCTTCTTCTTCGATCTTCTGCACAGGCAATACTTGCTCAATCGTAGGCGTTTGCGTCATCGTATTAACTAACTCGTTATAGCAGATGTATAACTCGTCAATTTCACCAGCTTCAAACTTATCTGTTAACAGTTTTACGCCGCCGATTAAGTCCTCTAAACTCGGGGAGTCTCCGAGGTTTCCTTTAGAGGCGACAACTGTTCCACCCATACGTTTGAAAAAGCTTATGCCCTTGTTGCCAAATGCTGCCGCTTCAAAGCCAATTCCTTGGTCAGACCAAGTTTTGATTTGCTGTGTTAGATTGCGAAACAAGTTTGTGTTTAAACCACCACATAGACCGCGGTCAGATGTGATAAGAATAAGCCCAACTTTCTTCGTTTCCCTGACTTCCAAAAATGGATGACGGTAGTCAGATTTGGCTCGAGCAACGTGTGATATAACATTGCGGATTTTATCAGCATAAGGACGGGCAGCTTCCATACGAGTCTGAGACTTACGTAGTTTAGAGGCTGCAACCATCTCCATGGCTTTTGTAATTTTCGCAGTGTTTTTAATACTCGAAATTTTGGTTCGAATTTCTTTACCAACTGCCATACTTTACACCGTTACCAGACTGTTTTTTTGAAGTCTTCAATCGCGGATTTTAGTCCAGATTTGACATCATCAGTCAATTTAGCATTGCTGTTCATATCTTCAACAAGCGCTGCATGGCTATTGTTAATATAGTCATGGAACTTGGCTTCGAAGCTAGTGACATCAGCAACTTCAACATCATCCAAATAACCTTCGTTTGCAGCGTATAGCGTTGCAGCCATCTCCGCAATTGAGAGAGGTTTATATTGGTCCTGCTTGAGTAGCTCCGTTACACGAACACCGCGATCTAATTGAGCTCTTGTCGCTGCATCAAGATCAGATGCAAACTGTGCGAAAGCCGCTAGTTCACGATACTGTGCTAAGTCAGTACGGATACCGCCAGATAGCTTCTTAACCAATGCTGTCTGTGCGGCACCACCAACTCGAGATACTGAAACACCTGGGTTAATCGCAGGGCGAATACCAGCATTAAATAAATCAGTCTCTAAGAAGATCTGGCCATCAGTAATTGATATTACGTTAGTTGGTACGAACGCAGATACGTCACCAGCTTGTGTCTCAATGATTGGGAGCGCAGTTAGTGAGCCTGTTTGGCCTTTAACTTCACCGTTAGTCATTTTTTCCACATATTCCGCGTTTACACGAGCAGATCGCTCTAGTAGACGTGAGTGAAGATAGAAAACATCACCTGGATATGCTTCACGACCTGGTGGACGCTTAAGCAATAGTGAAACTTGACGATACGCCCAAGCTTGCTTAGTAAGATCATCATAGATGATTAAAGCATCCTGACCACGGTCACGGAAGAACTCTCCCATTGAACAGCCAGAGTAGGGGGCGATAAACTGTAGTGATGCAGGATCAGCTGCACCAGAGGCTACAACAATGGTATATTCCATTGCACCGTGCTCTTCAAGTTTAGTTACCACGTTAGCAATTGAGCTGTTCTTCTGTCCGATGGCAACGTAAACGCAGAATAGGTCTTTGCCTTTTTGGTTAATAATTGCGTCAATTGCTACAGCTGTCTTGCCAGTCTGACGGTCACCAATGATAAGCTCACGCTGACCACGACCAACAGGGATCATTGTATCAATCGCTTTAATACCGGTTTGTACAGGTTGGCTAACAGGCTCACGTGCAATCACGCCAGGAGCCACTTTCTCAATAGGAGAAGTTTGCTTAGCGTTAATATCGCCTTTACCGTCGATTGGGTGGCCCAATGGGTTAACCACACGGCCAAGAAGTTCTTCACCAACAGGAACTTCAAGAATTCTGCCAGTACATTTAACTTCATCACCTTCTCTGATCTCTTGATATTGGCCAAGAACAACGGCACCAACGGTGTCACGTTCTAGGTTTAGTGCCATACCATAGGTACCACCAGAGAATTCAATCATTTCACCGGACATCACGTCTTCTAGACCATGAATCCGAACAATACCATCAGCTAGACCAACAACGGTACCAACTGATTGCATTTCAGCTTTAGCATCAAAATTTTTGATCTTCTTGCTGATTATTTCACTAATTTCTGCAGGATTGAGTTGCATGTGTTTTCCTCACGATCCTCATTAAGTAATCTCCGAAGAGATTGTTTAATTCAATGTTTGTTCTAGTTGCGCCAAACGTCCAGTTACTGAGCCATCTATGACTAAGTCACCAGCCCTGATGATTGCACCACCAATTAAATCTTCCTGCTGGACGATATTTAAGGTGACGGTTTTATTAAACCGTTTGGTGAGTGCATCTACCAATTTTTGCTGACGAGCATCATCAATTGGCATTGCTGTTAGGACATCTGCTTGTAAGCTGCCTTCAGCCTCATATTTGTAGGCTTCAAATTGCTCAGAAACTTCACTAACTATTGAGAGTTTTTGGTTCTCTGCTAGTAGACGAATGAAGTTTTTGCCTTCATCGTTATAGTCTTTTCCAGCTACTTCTATAAGTAAGTCTGCTTTATCTTGAGCAGATAGTTTAGGCTCACTTAGCGCTGTAGACATAGTCTCATCGGTAACCACTGTCTTTAAGGTCTGCAACATATCAGACCATTTATCTAGTGATTGCTGTTGGGCAATTTCAAACGCAGCTTTCGCATAAGGGCGTGCTAGGGTTGAGAGTTCAGCCATTTTGCTACCTTTACGTTATAGCTGCGAGATTAAATCATCGAGCAATTTAGCATGAGTTTTTTCATCTACTTCTTTACCGAGAATGCGGCTAGCACCCACGGCGGCAAGTGATGATACTTGCGTGCGAAGGCCATCTTTGGCGCTCGCGACTTCACGCTCTATATCTGCCTGTGCTTTTTCAAGCTGACGCTCACCGGCTAACTTTGCAGTTGATACCGACTCTTCAACTTTTTGGTTGGCGTCTTTTTCAGCATTTTGAATGATTTCTGCAGCTTGTTGCTTAGCTTCACGAAGTAGGGCAGTTGCTTCCGCTTCTGCTTTTTCTTGTGCTTGAGCTCCTTGCTCAGCTGCAGCTAGACCGTCCGCGATTTCTTTCTCGCGAGCTTCCATAGCAGCTAATATAGGCGGCCACACATACTTCATGGTGAACCAAACAAATAGCGCAAACGTGATCATTTGACCGATTAAGGTTGCATTGATATTCACGTTATTCTCCTTAGTTAATGCGTGTGTTACTTAAAAAAATGTTTTAAGTATCGCGTTAAGCGTAAGGGTTTGCGTAAAGCAGGATGAATGCAACAGCTACACCAATCATTGCGATTACGTCCAAAAGACCAGCGATGATGAAAAGCTTAGTTTGTAGCATTGGTGTTAGCTCTGGCTGACGTGCAGCAGACTCTAGGAATTTACCACCTAATAGACCGAAACCAATAGCGGTTCCGATAGCTGCCAGACCTAAGATTAGTGCAACAGCGATAACTGTCATTGCTTGTACTTCCATTTTATATCTCCAAGTGTGTAAATGAAAAGGGTTGAGAACGGTTAGTGATTAATGGTCATCATGTGTTTCAGTAGCCATACTGAGATACACGATGGTCAAAATCATAAAGATAAATGCTTGCAGAACAATAACTAAAATATGGAATATTGCCCAAGGTACACCTAATACCCACTGCAAGTAGAGCGGTAGTAAGGATATTAAGATAAAGATCAATTCACCAGCATACAAGTTTCCGAAAAGACGCAATGAAAGTGATAATGGTTTTGCTAGCGTCTCAACAATGTTTAGCAGTAAGTTTGGTAATACTAACACTGCTTTCATCGCAGTTGACTCAGCTTCAAATGGGTGAGTGATTAATGATTTACCGTAACCACCGATGCCTTTGGTATAAATGGCTGCGCCAATAACTGCAATGATAACGCCTAAAGCAAGACCCATAGTAGAGTTCACATCTGTCGAAGGCACAATTTTGAAGTATTCAACACCGAATAGCTTAAGTATGCTTGGAACTAAATCTACTGGTACTAAATCCATTAAGTTCCAAAGGAACACCCAAACAAAGATAGTTAACGCCATTGGGGCGACAATTTTGTTGGTGCCGTGAAAAGATTCTTTAACATTTTGATTTACAAAACTGAAAATAATCTCTACAAAGTTTTGCATTCTGCTAGGGACACCGATAGTGACACTTTTTGCAACACTCCAAAAGAGATAGAGAAAGCTTACGCCCAATAACCAAGACATAATCATGCTATCAATGTTGATATGCCAAAAACCTTCACCAGAGGTTAAATTGGTCAAGTGATGGGTGATAATATCTGAGATACTATGCTCAGCATCATGGATGGCGGCTTCGTGTGCCGCTTCTGCTGCGTCCGTTGTATGACTATTGTTGGCCATGTTTCCTCACAAAAAATCTAGTAATCTTTTCTCATTAGCATTGCAGCTAATGCTATCCAGTAGGCGAGCAGTGCTACTGAAAAACCGATAAGCACAAAAGCTGGCATTGCTGGCAACCAAATTAGTGTAATAGTTAATAATATAATGACTGTGATGAATTTCATCGATTCTGCCATCATTAGTTTGCCGAGAAATAAGTCGGCGCTATCACCTGGTTTTAGTTTTAAAATCTGTATCATCAAGGCACCAGTTATAGTGCTTATTGCGGTGCCAACTAGCGTGCTAAAGCCTGCTTGCTTTGAAACCGCTATCCATATCAACATACTGAGGATAATGGATATTATAATCTGTATCTTTAGCACCAGATATAAATCTGCGTTTCTATTTCTGCTACGATCTTTCATTTTCACGCGCTAGTGCATTTAAGGCTGCCGAATTATATAGATTTACAACTCATTCAGCAATGGTTATGAGACAAATATTCGCTTTTCGAAAGCGCAAATGTTTGCGAAGGTATAGCAGCCAGCATTTGTTAATTTTTTTCTACGCCCAGTTTTGCCAATATGCCGTCTAAAACTGATAAATTTTTGTAATTTATGACTAACTTTCCTGCAGCGGTGTCTTTAGGGTTACTTTGTATTTCAACCTTAGATGCAAATGACTCTGAGAGGTGCTGTTCTAGAGCGATAAT
>CAKMZF010000039.1:8862-19554 GCA_929200405.1 uncultured Gammaproteobacteria bacterium
CCTACTTGTTCATGGGTTAACGCATATTCGTCATGGAGTCGCTTTAGGGCGCGTGCTTCTTCTAGTGGGTTTAAGTCTTCTCGCTGAATATTCTCGATTAAAGAGACTGCTAAAGCTGCCTGCGGTTCAATGTCTCGAATAATAACCGGAACTTGGTGTAGGCCAGCACGTTGGCTCGCTCTCCAACGTCTTTCACCTGCAATAATCTCATATAATGTGCTATTGTCATCCAGCTCTGCTAGGCAAACTATTATTGGCTGAATAATGCCGTGCTCTTTAATAGAATCTGCGAGCGCATCAATAGCTTCGGTGTCAAAGATTTCTCTGGGTTGGTAGGGTCCAGGGCGGAGTTTCTCGATAGGTAGTTCTTTTGTGTTGTCCGTCGCCGGATTGACGCTACCGTCTTGATTCTTTTTAGGTGCTGCTGCGCTTGCCCCAAGTAGTGAGTCTAAGCCTCTTCCTAAACCTTTTCTTTTTGCTGCCATAGTATCTAGTGTTCTGTAAATTGAGTTATTGATTGCTTCTGTGGCGTTTATCAACTTCTTTAGCTAATAACAGATATGCCTGAGCGCCTTTGCTGCGAAAGTCATAGTCTAAAATATTGATGCCGTGGCTGGGCGCTTCTGCAAGACGAATATTTCTGGGAATTGTAGTCTTATATATAGTATCTGGAAAATGCTTTTGTAGTTGCTCAGATACGCTATTGGTTAAGTTGCTTCGTGGGTCGTGCATGGTTCTAACCACACCATCTATTTTTAAGGCGGGATTAAAGTTGTCATGTATCCGGTTCACAGTGTCTACTAATGAGGACAAGCCTTCTAAGGCGAAGTATTCACATTGCACAGGCACGATAACATTCTGCACAGTAATCAGTGCATTGATTGTCAACATATTCAGCGAAGGCGGGCAGTCCAAGATGATATAGTCATAGCTGAAAGGAATATCTTGCAAGGCTCTTTTGAGCAGCAATTTGGCATCATCGCGTTTGGCGATTTCTACTTCTGCAGCGGCGAGTTCTTTATTTGCCGCTATAACATCTACATTGGGAATGACATGTGTTTGCAGGCAGTCTTCAAAACTGCAATCACCGAGCAGTAAATCATAAATGCCATAGATATCTTCACCGTGCTCAGCACCAATGCCGGTGCTGGCGTTGCCTTGTGGATCAAGGTCAATCAAGAGGACTTTCCGACGGAGTGGTTTGGCCGCTAAAGCAGCCGCAAGATTAACCGCTGTTGTCGTTTTTCCCACACCGCCTTTTTGATTGGCTATGGCATAAAGTGCTGTCATATTTGTAAGGTCACTGAGTTGTTTTTGGTTGCATTTTATTACAGCTTGGTGATAACGACCATATGGCGATCGGCTTCAAGGTGCTGAACGTTTATCACATCGACAGTGGTAATTTCAGCAGTCAGTTTTTCTTGGTCAATAATCGTCTGCAAAGCTGCTAGCTCTTGCGTGGGATATTCGCCTTTCATGGCTGCGATGGTGCCAGCTGTTTTTAATACTGGCAAGCACTGTAAAACTATCTTGTCTAATCCGGCATACGCTCGACAGGTTACTGTATCATATTGGTCAATATTTTCTGGATTTTTCGAAAAATCTTCAATTCTACTGTGAGTAACATGGATATTGTCCAGTTGGCACAGAGTTTTGATATGGGAGAGAAATAGTGTTCTTTTGGAGAGCGCATCCAATAAGGTAAATTGTTGCTGGGGCAGCTGCATGGCTAAAGGAATACCGGGTAGTCCAGCACCTGTGCCCACATCTAAGACTTTATTGCCTTGCATATATGTCGCAATAGATAGAGAATCTAGGATATGTTTGACCACCATTTCATCTGGGTCGGTAATCGCGGTTAGGTTATGGGTCTTATTCCACAGGCTCAACTGGGTCAAATACTGTTCGATACGCGCATGCAAAAGCGGCGAGTTATAACCCGCCGCAGATAAATAGCTTGTTAGAATGTTGATTGTCATTTCTTTATGATGTTTCTCAGGTGTTGTTATCTAACTTTGCTAACCGATAGTATGTGCGCGGTTTAGAGGCCAACAAATGCGAATTCCATCTGTTGATTAGAGTACGCACATGTTCAGTGTGTGTGAGTTATAGCATATCCTCAACACTGGCTCTCTCTTCGCGTAACTCTTTTTCAGTTGCGTCCATGCGAGCGCGAGAGAATTCTGAGATTTCTAAACCTTGAACAATTTCATATTCGCCATCTTTGCAAATGCAAGGGTATGAGTAGATAATGCCCGGCTCAATGCCGTAGCTGCCATCTGCTGGTATACCCATGCTTACCCAATCACCTTCCTCGGTGCCAAGCGCCCATGTGCGCATATGGTCTATGGCCGCAGAAGCCGCAGAAGCCGCAGAAGAAGCACCACGAGCGTTAATAACTTCAGCACCACGCTGTTGTACGCGTGGGATATAGTCTGATGCATACCAGTCGGCATCAATCATATCCATGCTGTTTTTGCCGTCAACAGTTGCATTGCTGAGGTCTGGATATTGGGTGGCAGAGTGGTTGCCCCAAATAGTGACTTTTTTGATGTCATTGACATGGCTGCCGGTTTTTTCTGCTAATAAGCTCATGGCACGATTGTGATCGAGACGAGTCATTGCGGTGAAATTACGTGGATTTAAGTCTGGTGCTGAGTTCTGCGCAATCATCGCGTTGGTGTTCGCTGGGTTACCAACTACTAGTACTCTAACATCGCGTGAGGCATGATCATTTAGTGCCTTGCCTTGTGGACCAAATATAGCGCCGTTAGCAGAGAGCAGGTCTTTGCGCTCCATGCCAGGGCCGCGTGGTCGGGCGCCAACTAGCATTGCATAGTCGCAGTCTTTAAACGCTACATTTAAATCATCAGTCGCTACGATGTCTTGTACCAATGGAAAGGCACAATCGTTAAGTTCCATGACTACGCCTTTAAGTGCGTCTAGTGCTGGCGTAATTTCCAATAGTTGTAAAATAATTGGCTGATCTTTGCCAAGCATGTCGCCTGCTGCTATGCGAAATGCCATAGCATAGCCAATGTTGCCTGCTGCACCGGTGATGGTAACGCGTTTTGCTGGTTTCATAAGGTCGTCCTGTTACTTTTATGTTTATGGTTGAGTGTTTAGCTTGATAAGGCGCTAATTATATCGAAAAAAAGGTAATAATAAATCTTTAGCTAGTGCTTGTTCTCTCTTGAATCATATCGACAATGGTGGCGGCAGATTCTTCGACAGACATATTTTCGCTGTTGAAATATGGGATAGCAAGCCGTTTGAATAAGGTTTCGGCTTGGCGAATTTCATAGCTACATTGTGCTACTGAAGCATAGCGAGAATTTGGTAAACGTTCACTCCGTATATTCACTAATCGATTCACTGAGGTAGTTAAGCCTAACAGTTTGTGCTTATAGGTTAGCAACACTTTGGGTAACTGTAAGTCTTCCAGCTCATCATCGGTTAGCGGGTAGTTTGCCGCTCGCAAGCCGTAGTTTAGGGCTAAATCTAGGCAGGTTGGGGTCTTGCCACTTCTGGAGATGCCAATAATAATAATGTCTGCCTCATCAAGTTGATGCAGATTCCCTCCATCATCATGGGTAAGTGTATAGTTAACCGCTTCCATACGCTCAAAATACTCTTCTTTGTCTTGTATCCCGTGAGAGTGACCGGTGGTAGGTACAGATTTTGCCCCCAAAACGCGCTCCATCGTGGTGACGAATATTTCAAATAAATCGAAAAACTCACAGGGCGCGCTACTAACTATGGTGCGCATAGATTCACTGGTGAGTGTGCTAAAAACTAGAGGTTTAGCACCATCGGACTGGTAGGCTGTAGTAACGGTTTTCATGGCTTCTTCGGCGCGGTCAAATGAGTTGATAAAGCGTAAAGAAACTTGCTTAAAAGGGATGAATTCAAATTGACTTAACAGTGATCTGCCTAAGTTCTGAGCTGTGATGCAGGTGCTATCAGAAATAAAAAAAGCGGTGCGCATAGCAGAAGAGTCTAAGATAGCATTAACATTAGTCATAAAATGTAGGGCATAGCAAAATGTAAAATAAAATTGATCACTATAATAACATAGAGTTTGCTTGCCATATCGACTGTTATTCGATTATTCCATGTTATCAAGTGGAAAACATCTGCTAAGATAATAAAAAATGATTCTGATTATGAGACTGCGTTATCGAAGTAGCACAGTTGTGTAGGCCATCTCATCAGTAAAATCAAATGATAAGCTAGATATACCCCAGAGGAAAGTTATATGACAACTGATTTACCAAAAGAACTGCACGTACTTTTTGAGAACAATAAACAGTGGGCAGAGCAGATGCTGGAGAATAACCCCAACTATTTTAGTCGTTTAGTTAAGCAGCAAACCCCAAAATATTTATGGATAGGTTGTTCCGATAGTCGAGTCCCTGCGAACCAAATCATCGGCTTGGACCCCGGTGAAGTATTTGTTCATCGTAATGTTGCCAATCAAGTCATTCATTCGGATATGAATTGCCTGTCGGTGATACAGTTTGCCGTAGATGTGTTAAAAGTAGAGCATATAATCGTTTGCGGTCATTATGGCTGTGGTGGTGTGAAAGCTGTATTAGAAGAGAGTAAAAATGGTTTGGTAGATAACTGGGTAAACTATATCCATGATACTAAATATCATCACCGTGAGATATTAAGCCAATGTGAAGACTTTGATAGTAGAGTGGATAGGCTTTGCGAGCTTAATGTGATTGAGCAGGTGACTAATGTTTGCAACACTAGCGTTGTTAGAGACGCATGGGAGCGAGGTCAAAAACTCAGCGTTAATGGGTTAGTCTATGGTCTGCATGATGGCAAGCTTCGTGATTTAAATATCAGCCTGACGTCTCGTGAAAATTTGGAGCAGAAATATCAGAAAGCGATTTCTTCTTAATCTTGGTCTCACTTCTCATTCGGATTAGGTTTCAGCTGAAAGCCTTTATGTTTTTCAGGCGGTTTTTAATAGTGACTCGGTATAAGTTCTGACACAGTTTTTTCCAGCTTTTTTTGCTCTATATAAAACTGAATCTACCACTTTAAAAGCACTGTCTACGGTATGCTGGGCATTAAGTTCTAAAATACCGAAGCTACCGGTGATTTTATGCTTGGATAATAAGGCATTATTCAAAATCTTTTTGCGTATATGATCAGAGAATAAACTCGCTTTGATATTTGATTCGCCCGGTAGCAAAATCATAAACTCATCGCCACCCCAACGACAGAAAGTGTAAGATTCTTTGCAGTTTTCCATGACTAGATTGCTGAGAGTGATTAATATCTCATCCCCTTTGTCATGGCCATGAGTATCATTTACTTGCTTGAAGTTATCTAAGTCGAACATAATCAAACTAACTTGTTGAGAACTGTTCATAGAGAGCGAATTCAATGACTCGGATAATTCGTGTGCTAATTTGCTGCGATTATAAGCGCCAGTAAGTCTGTCGATGCGAGATTCCTCAACTACTTTGTGGATTTTTTCCTGTAGCGTTGCTGATTGATTGCTATGGTAGTTTACCGATTGGCTCATCTCAGATAGCTCTTGCGCGGTATGGTTAAAGTAGTCTGCTAGCTCACTAATTTCATCATTACCCTGTATTCTTAGCTTTTGAGAGAAGTTTCCATCACCAAGTTTTTTAATGCCATCAAGGAGTATTGCAAGAGATTTAGTGATTCGTTTTGCAAAAACGACTGAAAATAGAATAACAAAAATGACTAGAAATGAGACTTCTATCAAAGTCTGTTTTTTGAGCTGATAAATGGGTGCAAAGACCTCATCTGCGTCTACTTCGGAAATAATTGCCCAATCGACACCGGGAATATTTAGAGGTGCGTAAGATGATACTACGTTAACGCCGCGATAATTTTCTATAATTTTAGTATCAGAGATGTTCTGAAAGGCTTCTTTAGTTGCTATTGTATCAACTTCTTGAGCCAAAATAGTCGTGTTGTGTTTTTCAATGCGTGTTATATTCTCAGGAGAGTAATTTAGCTCTTTTAGACTTTTTAAATATTTTTTGGGATTATCGATAAAAGACCGAGAAGTGCTGCGCATTGTGGTATCAGCGCCTACGATATAAGTCTCTCCTGTCGAACCAAGGCCTTGGGAGTTCCAGTTACCATTGCCGGTCATCATGTCATCTAATTGCTGAATTGAAATTTGCACAATCACAACGGCCACTTTACGTTTGCCATTATAGACAGGGGCAGCGATAAATGCAGCTGGAATATTATTTGATGGCCTAAAGAAATCAAAATCAATTAACTTAACAAATTCTTTATCCCGTGAGGAGACAATGGCGACAAAGGCAGCGTGTATTGGATCATCTAGCTGTATTGCATTGGCTCTAGAGCTTCCCTCAGTAATGCTGGTGGCAAACTCAGATTCTTTTTCGACTGAATAGACGATATCACCACTACGCGCATTAGCAATCATTATGTCGTAAAAACCAAATTTCCGCTTTATTTTAGCTAAGTATTCATGATATGAATCATAGGCTTTTAAATAAGCCTCTAGGGTGGGAGAGTCGACTGCATGCTTATCAGCTAGATTGCCTAATATTTGCTTTAAAATTTGGGGTGCAGGATCCATGTGTTGATCATTCTCTTTTGCTTGGCGCTCAATTAAACTCTCTTTGTCTAGAAAATTGAGCTTGGAGAACGATTTGGTAAGATCAACCGCAGCTTTAACAGTATGAGGATTGAGAGCTATACTGGAGACTTCAGCAGATAATCGAGAAAAGTATTCTTCGATTTGTGTGGTTTTGATTGAACGGATGGCTGTTAAATTGCTAAAGCTGCTTTCTTTTAATGCCTTTTCTGTGCTGGATTCTAGTAAGGCGTAAGTTAGACCAGTGGCCAATATGCTTGTAGTTAAGACAAATAGTGTAATTTTTTCCCGAAGTTTCATATCGTCTACTAGGCCATATTGTTGGTTCTTGTCTATTTCTGCTGTTATTTAGATTATTGTAATTACTAAACTGGACCCTGAAATAGTATAATAAAATCCTTTAAAAAGGCAGGTTAGAGCAGCTAGTGATGAACGGTTGATGATTGATAGGTTTTTTTTGTTGTATTATTTTTAGAAAATAGTTGGCAATTGAGGGGGGTATTTGACCAGATTATAGTATAAAAATTGGTAGTGTTTCATAAATTTGCAAAAGTTATGAAAGTTGTAGAGTGGAGCGCTTTTGATTACCAAGTAGTTTAGTGACTAATTAGTGACAGGGAAATAGCATAATTGGTATGAATTGGCGGATAGAAAGAACAGTAGCTTAGATTATTCGGTAAAATCCGCGTCAAAAATGGCTTGAATATCGGCAATGAACAAATTGACGACATGTTGATTGCCTATAGTTAACAGGGCTAGCTTGAGAAAGCCGCAACTACACAGCGTAAGATATCATAATCATAAGCTTGATCTAAGGCGTCATATAAGGGCTTTAGTCTGAGTTTGTTTGACTCATCCAGCATTTCATAAGTGCTGAGAATAGCGTTATAGTCAGAATTATCAATAGGCAGCACGGATAGTGGTTCTGCAATTCCTGCGCTTATAATATCGGCAAAATGGGCATAAATTGTAGTAACGGCTAGCTCTCTTTTCTTCGCGATCTCATCTATAGATAAACCTGATTGATATAAACTTAGAGTGTGATTAATAGTGTCTGATAAGTTATTCTCTAGCAGAGAGTTTTTGGGATGGAGGGCTATTTCATCCAGAAATATTTGGCCGTAATTTTGTAATTTTTTCTCGCCAACACCAGAGATTGCTGCCATTTCCGCCATGCTCTGCGGCCTTGCCGAGAGCATTTCATTAAGCGTGCTGTCTTGAAAAATAAAAAACGGCGGCACGCCCTGTGCTTTGGCAAGCGACAATCTGGTTGCTTTTAGCTTTTCCCATAACGCTTGATCTGCATATCTGACGGTGAGGGAACCGCGTTTTTTCTGTGTTTTTTCAGGTGTTTTTTGATGCTTCCGTAGCTGCAAAGGCTGCTCCCCGCGCAATAGTGCTCGAGAGTTTGCCGTTAAATGTAGCGCGCCATATCCATCTACATCTACACTTAAATAGCCTAAAGCGATTAACTGACGAAAAATAGTGCGCCATTCGGCAGCGCTATGTTCTTTTCCAATACCAAAAGTGCTTAATTGGTGATGTCCAAAGCGTTTAATTCGTTCGTCATCTTTGCCCAGTAATACGTCTACGACATAGGTTACCCCGAAGCGTTGCTCGGTTCTGTACACGCAAGACAGTGCTTTTTGAGCAGCGATTTCACCAGACCAAGTTTCTGGAGGAGTTAAGCAGTTATCACAATTGCCGCAAGATTTGGAGTCTGGTTCATCGAAGTAGTCCAGAATTGCCTGTCTGCGGCAGTTGGTCATTTCACATAGTCCTAACATAGCCTCTAATTTCTGATGTTCAACTCGTTTTTGTTGCTCGCTAGATTTTGATTCTGCCATCATCTGCCTTAGTGTAATGACATCTTGCAGGCCATAGGCCATCCAGGCATTGGCAGGCATGCCGTCTCGACCCGAACGACCTGTTTCTTGATAATAGGCTTCTATGCTTTTGGGTAAATTGAGATGCGCCACAAATCGCACATCCGGCTTATCAATGCCCATCCCAAAAGCGATAGTGGCGACGATAATAATATTGTCTTCGCGTAAAAATCGCTCTTGGTGGTGCTGCCTGACATCAGTTGGTAGACCTGCGTGATAGGGCAGTGCGGTGCGGCCTTGGTCTGATAGCCATTCCGCAATAGCCTCTACCTTTTTACGAGAAAGGCAGTAAATAATGCCTGCATCTTGGGAGTGATTTTGGGTTAAGAATTGCCACAGTTGCTGTTTGGCATTTTGGCTCTCGCTAATGGTGTAGTTGATATTAGGTCGATCAAAACTGTTGATAAAAATCTGACCCTGCTCAAGTTGAAGCTGAGTGATGATTTCCTGTCGTGTACGTTGGTCAGCTGTCGCGGTTAAGGCAATGCGTGGTATACCTGCATAGCGCTGAGAGAGAAGTGATAGTTTTTGATACTCAGGTCTAAAATCATGCCCCCATTGAGAGACGCAATGCGCCTCGTCAATGGCAAAAAGTGAGAGTTTAGCGCGATCTAGGAGCGATAACATGCGCTCGGTTAATAGCTTTTCTGGTGCAATATAAAGTAAGTCTAATTCGCCATTTAATAACTGCTGTTCTACTTCTAAAACAGTTTGATAATTTAGGGAAGAATTTATATATGCTCCGCGAAGATCTAATTGCCGTAAAGCGTTGACTTGATCTTGCATCAGTGCGATAAGGGGTGAGATAATGATGCCAACACCGTCTCTAACCAAAGCAGGAATCTGATAACATAGAGACTTGCCGCCGCCTGTGGGCATTAGCGCCAGCGCATCATTGCCATTGATAACCGAGCTGATGATATCTTTTTGGTTTAGACGAAAATCATCGTAACCGTATTTGTGTTGTAGTATTTCATAAGCCAGTTTCATATTCATGTCGCTATGATGACATAGCTCATCGGAGACTTCCATGTGCTGAGTTGAATACTCTGAGAATTGGTTTTTAAAACTGTCAAAATGACGGTTTTTTATTTTTCACAACTAGTGTAAACAACTCCAAGGTAAAACTGGGAAAGCCTATCATATCATTAAACCCCTTGTCGATCAGTCATAAGCAGACATCCACAACAGAGATTGACTGTGCTAGATGCAAGGCAGCTTGTTGTCGCTTAGAAGTCATCATTTTTACAGATACTGGCGTGCCAGAGCGATATATAAAACGAGATCAGTGGGGTGGAGAAACCATGGAAAGATTGGAGGATGGTTGGTGTGCGGCACTAGATAGAGATACTTATCTATGTAAAATTTACGAAAATAGACCCCTAATTTGTAGAGAGTTTGCAGTGCAGTCTGGCGAGTGCATAGAGGAGTTTACGCAAAGAGATAAACACTGGGATAAGCGATAGCCGATGAATACTAACATTTCAAAAGGGCTTGAAAATAACGAAAAGAATAAGCAGCCAGAAAATCATGCCCATAAAGTGCACCAAGCGAATCCTCTCTTGGGAATAGCCCTAAAAGTTATCGCAGTGGTGTTGTTCATAATCATGTCTAGCTTAATCAAGAGCGTTTCAGATCATGTGCCAGCTGGTCAGTCTATGTTTGCCCGCTCTTTTTTTGCTATCCCCATTGTGCTGATATGGACTTGGCAGCGAAATGATTTGCGAGATGGACTGAAAACCCAAAACCTCAAAGGCCATATGAAACGTAGCTTCGCTGGCTCTACAGCCATGGGCATGATGTTTGCAGGTCTAGCGTTGCTACCATTGCCTGAAGTCACCGCGATTGGTTATGCCGCGCCGCTGCTTACGGTTATTCTAGCGGCAGTGTTTCTTGGGGAGACAGTCAGAACCTTTCGGCTGACAACGGTAGCGTTGGGAATGTTGGGCGTGTTAATCGTACTATCACCCCGACTCACCACCTTAACCTCCCTAACCCAAGGACTTACTGATAGTAAACAAGCGCTCGGAGCGATATTGGTGCTATTAGGTGCAGTTTTCTCAGCTTTTGCGCAGTTGTTTTTGCGGCAAATGGCTAATGTGGAGAAAACCACGGCCACAGTCTTTTACTTTTCGGTCACCTCGACTCTACTATCATTACTTACCATTCCTTTCGGCTGGG